>CADCUA010000049.1 GCA_902805755.1 uncultured Lysobacter sp. | reverse complement strand
CATCCAATGCGAACACCCCGCTCACCAGCGAAGACACGCCGCTGCTGACCTGCGACGTGTGGGAGCACGCCTATTACATCGACTACCGCAACGCGCGCGCGAAGTTCGTCGAGGCGTTCTGGAACGTCGTGAACTGGAACTTCGTGGCGTCGAACCTGAAGTAAGGTAAGTCGCGACAGTCACACAAACGGCCGGGAAATCCCGGCCGTTTGTTTTGGTGCCGTGCACCTCGAGCCGGGCCGCCCCGGCCGAGCCGAAGGCGAGCACCGCGGCGCCCAGTTACCGGGGCGCGCGCAGTCGTTCCAGCACCGGCTGCACCTGGGCCTCGCGCTCCAACTGGTGACCCACGCGTTCCAGCGCAGCGACCAGTTCCGATTGCGTATCGGCACGCAGCGTCGCGTGGCCGACCTTGCGCCCGCTGCGCGGCTGCTTACCGTAGTCGTGCCAATGGCCGCAGGCCTCGCCTAGCACCGGCGTGGGCGAAGGCATCTCGCCGACCCAGTTCAGCATGCACGCGTGGCCCAGCATTCGCGTGTCGCCGAGTGGCAAGCCCAGCACCGCGCGCAGGTGATTCTCGAACTGGCTCGTTTCGCTGCCTTCGATCGTCCAATGGCCGGAGTTGTGCACGCGCGGCGCAAGCTCATTGGCGAGCAAGACGCCGTTGCGGCAGAACAGCTCCAGTGCGAATACGCCCACGTAGTCGAGCGCTTCCGCCACTTTGCGCGCGTGCGCCACGGCGGCTCGCTCCAACGTGGACTCAACGCCCGCAGGCGCGAGACTGGCCGAGAGCACGCCGCTGACGTGCCAGTTTTCCGTAAGTGGCCACGACCGGAATTCGCCGTCGCGCCCACGAACGGCCACGACCGAAAGCTCACGTTCGAACGCAACGAATCCTTCAAGGATCAGCCCGACAGTCCCCGCTTGCGCACCAAGCGCGTCCCACGCCGCATCGACATCGCTTTCCTGTCGGATCCGGAACTGCCCCTTGCCGTCATAACCCAGCCGGCGCGTCTTGAGGATGCACGGCGCACCGATCCTTGCGATTGCAGCCACGAGCTGCTCGCGGGTTTCGACCGTTGCAAACTCGGGCACGGGAATGCCCAGTTCGCGGAACAAGGTCTTCTCCGCGAGGCGATCCTGCGCAATGCCGAGGGCCCCCGGGTTCGGAAACACCGGGATGCGATCGGCAAGCCAGCGCGCGGACTCAGAAGGCACGTTCTCGAAGTCGAACGTGGCCACGTCCACCCGGGATGCGAACTCGGCCAGCGCCGTCTCGTCGCGGTAGTCACCGACCACCATGGGCGCGAACTGCGCCGCGCACGCGTCGCCTGCGGTATCCATCACCAGAAAGCGCAGTCCAAGCGGCGCGCCCGAAAGTGCAAGCATGCGGGCGAGCTGGCCGCCTCCCAGGATGCCGACCGTCGTCATTGGCGCGGATCGTCGTTCTGGCACACCTCTTCGGTCTGCCGCGTCCGGAACGCATCCAGCGCCTGGCCCACATCAGGCAGTTCGCGCGCGAGCATCGCGGCAGCAAACAGTGCCGCGTTCGCCGCGCCGGCGTTGCCGATCGCGAACGTGGCAACCGGGATGCCGGCCGGCATCTGCACGATGGACAGCAACGAATCCATTCCGTTCAACGCTTTACTCTGCACCGGAACGCCCAACACGGGCACGGCGGTCTTCGCCGCCAGCATGCCCGGCAGGTGCGCCGCGCCACCGGCGCCGGCAATGATCGCGCGCAAGCCGCGATCGGAAGCGGACGCCGCATAGTCGAAGAGCACGTCCGGCGTGCGATGCGCCGACACCACGCGCACCTCGTGCGGCACGCCCAATGCTTCGAGCTTCGCAGCGGCGTGCTGCATCGTTTCCCAATCCGAACGCGATCCCATCACGATGCCAACGAGAGGCGCCGGCGAAGCGGGTTGCTGAACTGACATGGCCCTGCCCTGAGGCAAACCCGTATTCTACCCCGTCGTTTCCGCATCGACCGGCCCCGGATATGGATCGCAAACTGCTAGACCTGCTCGTCTGCCCCACGACCCGCCAGCCTCTTGCCCTGCTTGAAACGCGCGGGATGCAGGCTCTGAACAATGCCATCGCCGCAGGACAGGTGAGCCGCGCGGACGGAACATTGCAGCCTGGACCGCTGCGCGAAGCGCTGGTTACACGCGATCGCAAGACTGTTTACCGCATCGATGACGGCATTCCGGTGCTGCTGCCCGAAGAGGCAATCAGCGTGTCACAGCTCGAGGGGTTCCAGGCGCCATGAGCGGCCAACGCGCCCTTTCTTCCGCGCAGGACGCGAATCCACGGTTACTGGCTCCGCCGCCGCAGGAAGTCATCGCCGCAGATGTAGCGCGCGCGCTGGACGAAGACATCGGCACCGGCGACGTGACGGCCGCGCTGCTGCCGGATGTCGAGGATTGCGCCTACCTGCTGTGCAAGCAGCCAGCCGTCGTGTGCGGTCGCCCATGGTTCGACGCGTGTCAGCGTGCACTGGACGGACAGGTGGCCATCAATTGGCAGGTGTCGGAGGGCGATCGCGTCGGCGCCGGTACCGTGCTCGCCACGCTGCAGGGCCGTGCACGAGCGATCGTTACCGCGGAGCGCGCCTCGCTGAACTTCGTGCAGACACTGTCGGCGACCGCGACGGCGACGGCCGCGTATGTGGACGCCGTCCGCGGCACCCGCGCGCAGATCCTCGATACGCGCAAAACACTCCCGGGCCTGCGCCTAGCGCAGAAATACGCGGTACGGGCAGGCGGCGGAACGAACCACCGCATCGGTCTTTACGATGCAGTGATGCTCAAGGAAAACCACGTGCGCGCTGCGGGTTCGATCACCGGCGCGATCCGCGCGGCGCGAACCGGTTTTCCGCACCTGCCTCTGATCGTCGAGGTCGAAACGCTGGAGCAACTCGCCGAAGCCCTCGCAGAAGGCTGCGAGCGCATCCTCATCGATGATTTCGACGCCGCGACGCGACGCGAGGCGGTCCGCGTTACGGCAGGACGGATTCCGCTGGAGGTATCCGGCGGCGTGGATCTCGCGGGGGTCCGCGCGATTGCCGAGGACGGCGTGGACTGCATTTCCATCGGCGGCCTGACCAAGCACATCCAGGCCATCGACCTGTCACTCAAGCTGGGCCGGACGCCGCGTTGAGTGCGGGCCGCGGCAAGGCACAGCCCGCCGACTCAGAGCAGGTTGGAAATAACCACCGCAAGGACGGCGCCCAGTACCACCACACCACCTACAAGTAGCGCCGTTTTGCGTGGCGGACGAGCGGTGTCGTCTGCGGTGGCGGTGTCGGAGAGAATGGGCTCCGACGACGTAGCCGCCGCCAGACGGAAGCGCGCGGTATCGAACGCGATTTCGTCACCCACCTTGGCTTCCCCTGACAGCACGCGCTTGCCGTTGATGAAGCTGCCGTTGGTCGAACCGAGGTCTTCGAGTTGCACACCTTCGTCCGTGGGTATCAGGCGTGCGTGCATGCGCGAGATCCCGGTCTCGTCGAGCCGGATCGTGCAGTCGGGTGCACGGCCGATGACCGTCGTGCCCGCGACCGGATAGTTCCGACCGAAGCCCTTGCCCGACACGGTGCGCATGACATAACGCGGCAATGCCGCACGCACGGCAGTCACTCCCGCACCGTCGTTCGCGGCCGGTGGCAGGCCGGATAGGCGCTGGCTGTTGCTGCTGACCGCATCAACAGGCGCGAGACGCGCCTGCACCACATCGAAACCGACCGAGTCGCCCTTGCGCAACGCAATGAGTCCTGACACCGGACGGTCGTTGACCGTGACCGACGCTCCGGCAGGCACGTCGAGAGTCACGCCGGTCGCGGTGACATGAAGCTGGCAATGCTGCGGCATGACGCCGGGGTGGTTGATGACGATATTCGACTGCGGATCCGAGCCGACGCGATTCACGCCTTCGCCCAACAGCACCTGCGGATGCTCACCACCCGGGAATACCAGTTTCATGCGCAATGACGCCTCCGTCCCGGTGTAGGCCAATTGAACCTTGCACATGGCGGCCAGAGCCGCCACATTTCACAACATGCCAACTCTAGTGTTTTTAATGATCGCGGCTGCGACCGCGTTCGCATTCTGGAGCGCCAGTCGAGCCGCGGCGGAGCGTGCCGAACTCCTTGGGCGCAATGCCTGCCATGCGGCCGGCGTGCAATGGCTCGACCAGAGCGTGCACCAGACCGCGATGCGGGTGCGACGACTGGAGAGCGGACGCCTCGGCCTGGAGCGCACGTTCCGTTTCGACTACTCCATGAACGGCGACGACCGGCATATAGGCCGCCTCGTGCTCGTCGGCAGTCGCCTGGTTTCCTTCAGTGGCCCGGTGACGCCGTCGGTGACGCGTTTGAACTGACGGGGTACGGACGTTGGTCGCTTGATTGGACCCTGCGCCGCGGATTCGAACGGAGCAGGAGTCGA
>CADCUA010000048.1 GCA_902805755.1 uncultured Lysobacter sp. | reverse complement strand
GGTGCGTCGCGCGGTGCACGAGGCCGGGCTGCCGCTGCTGATGAAGCCGCTCAAGCCGCTTGCGCTGAAGTCGGTGCTGGATCGCGTGCTGGCGGCCACCACCGTGCAGGCAGCAGCAACGTCCGACGGGTAGGGCTCAGGCTTCGAGGTGCCGGGCCGGATCGGTGAGTTCGAGCTCGCGCAGGATCACGCCGGCCTGCGTGCGGTTGCGCACGCCGAGGCGCTCGAAGATCGCGGTAAGGTGCGCCTTGACCGTGCGCTCCTGCACGTCCAGCCGGTCGGCGATCTGCTTGTTCAACAGCCCCTGCGCGACCAGCACCAGCACGCGGAACTGCTGCGGCGACAGGCTTGCGAGCCGCGCCGCAAGGTCGGCATCGTGCGCGGATGACTGCGCGCGCGCCACGGTGCTGCGCAGGCTCGCAGGCAGCCACTGCTCGCAGGCGAGCACGCTGCGGATCGCATCGCGCAACTCGTCCAGGCCGGAACTCTTCGGCAGGTAGCCGGCCGCGCCATGGTCCAGCGCACGGCGCACCACGCGCGGATCGTCGTTCGCCGACACCACCACCACCGCAACGCCCGGGTGCTGCGCCCGGATAGCTGCAAGCCCCGCCAGCCCGTGGTTGCCGGGCATGTGCAGATCCAGCAGCACGAGGTCGATGTCGGGCTCCGCTTCCAGCGCAGCGAGCACGCTGTCCAGCGAATCGGCCTCGCGCACCTGCAGGTTCGCCACGGCATCCGCCGCCGCGCCGCGCAGGGCGGCCCGGAACAATGGATGGTCGTCGGCGATCAGCAGGGAGGGCATCGGTTACTGGACGGTCCAGCCGCCATCGACGTCGATCGTGTGCCCGGTGATGTTGCGCGCGACGGGCGACATCAGGAACGCGGTGATGCCGGCGAGCTCTTCGAACGTGATGAACACGCCCTTCGGCATCGGCTTGAGCATGACCTGACTGACCACTTCCGCCTCGGGAATGCCACGCGTGCGTGCCTGGTCCGCGATCTGCTTGTCGACCAGCGGGGTTTTCACGTAGGTGGGGCAGATCGTGTTGATCGTGATGTCGGTATCGGCGGTTTCCAGCGCCAGCACCTTCGAAAAACCCAGCAGGCCATGCTTCGCCGCGACATACGCGCTCTTGTACGGGCTCGCGACCAGCGAATGGATGGAGCCGATGTTGACGATGCGTCCGAAGCCGCGCTCGCGCATGCCGGGCAGCAGTGCGCGCGTCAGGCGGGCAACGCCGACGAGCATCACCTGCACGAGGAAGTCCCATTTCGCGATCGGGAAATCCTCAAGCGGCGCGACATGCTGCA
>CADCUA010000047.1 GCA_902805755.1 uncultured Lysobacter sp. | reverse complement strand
AGCCGATAGTGCTGCCATGACGACGCTTACCGAAGACCAGGCCCGCGGCTACATGCACAAGCTGCTCGGCGCGATGGCGAAAGCCGGCGGCTCCGACCTCTTCATCGCCCACGACTTTCCGCCCAGCATGAAGGCGCATGGCTCGATGACGCCGCTGACGCCGCAGAAGCTCACCGGCGACGTCACCGCGCAGCTCGCGCAGTCGCTGATGAACGAGTCGCAGCGGGCGGAGTTCGCGCGCGAGTTCGAATGCAACTTCGCGATCAGCGTGCCGGGCGTGTCGCGCTTTCGCGTCAACGTGTTCGTGCAGCAGCAGCACGTGGGCATGGTGCTGCGCACGATCGCGGCGGAAATCCCGAACTTCGACAAGCTGCGCCTGCCGCCGGTGCTCCGCGACGTGGTGATGAACAAGCGCGGCCTCGTGCTGCTGGTCGGCGGCACCGGCTCGGGCAAGTCGACGTCGCTTGCAGCGATGGTCGACCACCGCAACAGCACCTCGCCCGGCCACATCATCACGATCGAGGACCCGGTCGAGTACGCGCACCAGTCGAAGATGTCGCTGGTCACGCACCGCGAGGTCGGCGTCGACACCCACAGCTGGCACCACGCGCTGAAGAACACGCTGCGCCAGGCACCGGACGTGATCCTCGTCGGCGAGATCCGCGATGCGGAAACGATGGAGCACGCGATCGCGTTCGCCGAGACCGGTCACCTGTGCCTGTCCACGCTGCACGCGAACAGCGCGTCGCAGACCATGGAACGCATCATCAACTTCTTCCCGGAAGAACGCCGCACGCAGCTGCTCATGGACCTGTCCGCGAACCTGCGCGCGATCGTTTCGCAGCGCCTGGTGCGCACCGTGGACGGCAAGGGCCGCGTGGCCGCGATCGAGATCCTGCTCAACACGCCGACGATCGCCGAGAAGATCTTCAAGGGCGAGTTCCAGGAGCTCAAGGGCGTGATGAACAAGTCGCGCGAGCTGGGCATGCGCACGTTCGACTGGGCGCTGTTCGAGCTCTACAACGAAGGCCATATCTCCTACGAGGAAGCGATCCGCAACGCGGACTCGGCGAACGAGCTGCGGCTGAACATCAAGCTCAAGAGCGCGCGCGGCGAACCGGAAACCTCGGTCGCCTCCACGCTCACGCTGGACGCGGAGCCGACCGGCGAAGAACTCGAGGCGGTCCGCCAGGACGAGCTGCGCAAGCAGGAAGAACGCCGGCGCGAACTCGAGGAATCCGAGCTGGCGCGCATGCAGCGCGAGAAAGCAGCGCAGCGGACCTAGGCAATCGCGCCATCGCGCAAGCGCAGC
>CADCUA010000046.1 GCA_902805755.1 uncultured Lysobacter sp. | reverse complement strand
TCGAGCTGACATCCTCGGTCTTGGCGAGCGTTCCGGAATTCTGAAGCGCAACGTCCTGCTGGGCTTCAATCGTGGCGCCACGACGCGGGTCGATATCGAGGATGCCGTGCGATGCGGGCGTGCTTCGGTCTTGCGGCGGATGCGGGTTCATGACGTTCACCGTGCTGCGGGCCGACCGTACGATCGACAGTGCGGCGAGTATTGCGCGCGGGCGGTTATCGCCGGGTGCTTGCTGGCGCGAGCGAGCGCCCGCGCTCCGTGCAAGCGCGACAATGACCCTCACACCACGAATCATGGAGCGTCATGCGCCAATCCATTGCCCACGTCGCGCTCGTGGTCCGCGATTACGACGAAGCGCTCGCGTTCTATGTCGGCACGCTCGGCTTCGAGCTGATCGAAGACAGCGAGCGGCCGGGCGAAGGCAAGCGCTGGGTCGTGATCGCGCCACCGGGCTCGAGTGGCAGCACGCTGCTGCTGGCGCGTGCGGCGACGCCGGAGCAGGCGGGCTTTGTCGGCAACCAGAGCGGCGGACGCGTGTTCCTGTTCCTGCAGACCGATGACTTCTGGCGCGATTACCACGCCATGCGCGCGGCCGGCGTTGTCTTCGTGCGCGAGCCCAGCGCGGAGGCGTACGGCACCGTGGCCGTGTTCGAGGATCTGTACGGGAACCGCTGGGACCTGCTGCAGTACGGGTGATTGCGCAGGCGCGCTGCAGGCCGCGCTTGTCGGAGGTTCTCGGCCCATGTCGAACAGCCCGTATTTTCCGGCGCGGCTCACCCAGCGTGCGCAAGCAGCGGTCGATCGCAGGCACCGGGCGCCACGTCCGGGGCCTAAAGCACGACCGCTACAATGCCGTGGTCCTTCCAGCACGCGCCTGCAATGAAAACCAGCGGCTTCATGTTCCACCATCCGGTCGCGTTATGGCTCGGCTGCCTGCTGATAACCGCGGGCGTGTTATAGCACATGCCGATGTTAATGATGGGCCAGCACACGCACTGGCAGATGGTCGGCATGCCGATGACCACGGAAATGTGGGTGGGCATGGCGATCATCCCGTTGGGGTTGGCACTGTCGAGCTACGGCCTGATGCCGCGGCGCACGGTGAGCGGTCCGGGCCTGCAGCCCGCAGGCGCGCCGCTGCATTTCCATATCGCCGACGGCGTGCCGCTGAACCGCGAACACTGGAAGCTGGTGGTGGTGCTCGTGGTTACGCTCGCGATCGACGTGATGAAGCCGGCGACGCTGGGCTTCGTGATGCCGGGCATGAGCGCGGAATACGACATCGAGAAATCGCGTGCGAGCTTGCTGGCACTGTGCGCGTTGACCGGCACGACGGTGGGTTCGGTGGTGTGGGGGCGCATCGCGGATCGCTTCGGACGCCGCGCGGCGATCCTGCTGTCGGCGCTGATGTTCATCGGCACCGCGATCTGCGGCGCGATGCCGGCGTTCGAGTGGAACCTCGCGATGTGCTTTCTGATGGGCGCATCGGCAGGCGGGCTGCTGCCGATCACGTTCACGCTGATGGCCGAGACGGTGCCCGCGATGCATCGCGGCTGGCTGCTGGTCGCGCTGGGCGGCATCGGCACGTCGGGCGGCTATCTGCTCGCGGCCGGCGCGGCGGCCACGCTGGAGCCGATGTTCAGCTGGCGCGTGCTGTGGCTGCTGGGCCTGCCGACCGGCGCGACGATCATCTTCCTCAACCGCTACATCCCCGAGTCCCCGCGCTTCCTGTCATCCATCGGGCGGGCCGACCAGGCGCGTGCGGTGCTCGCGCGCTTTGCCGGCACGCGCAGCGCCATCGAGCGCGACGACGCCGCGCATCCGGGTCCGCCGGTGATCGACGAAAGCCATCCGGTCTCGGGCATGCGCCAGCTCATGCGTGGTCGGCACTCGCGCATCACCTGGGGGCTGCTGGTCGGTGGCACGGCGTGGGGGCTGGTGAACTTCGGCTTCCTGCTGTGGCTGCCGGTGAACCTCACCGAGCTCGGCGTCGATCCACGCGCGGCGAGTGCCCTGCTCGCGCGTTCGGCGATCTACGCGCTGCCCGGCATCGCGCTCGTGATCTGGATGTACCACCGCTGGAGCAGCTTCCGCTCGCTGGTGGTCTTCCTCGCGCTGACCGCCGCCACGCTGCTCGCGTTCGCAGCGCTGGAGTTCTTCGGGATACGTTCGAATCTGGCGACCACCGCGGCGACTGCGGCGATGCTGGTCAGCGTGAGCGGCGTCATCGCGATGCTGATCCCGTACGCGGCGGAGATCTATCCGGTGCATCTGCGCGGCACCGGGTCGGGCGTGGTCGCGGCCAGTTCCAAGTTCGGTGGCATCGTCGGTGCGGGCCTGGGCGTGCTGGGCTTTTTCGACCACTTCGCGCTGTCGGCCGCATTGATCGCCGTGCCACTCGTGGTGTCGGCGTTGATGCTCTGGCGCGCCGGCGTGGAAACGCGCGGGTTCCGCCTCGAGGAAATCCAGGCGGCGATCGGCCGCTAGCGCTTCGCCTCAGCCGCGCAGGTTCGTGCGGTCGCCGAAGCGGTCCAGCTGCGCCGGGCTCAGCAGATCGAAGCAGTGCTGGCGGTGGCGGTTGTCGACGATCATCGCGATCACGCCGTCATCGAAGTGCACGAACACATCCGTGAGGCCGGCCGCGGTCGCCCGCAGCTGCTTGAGGAACGCGCGGTCCGGCGTGGGGTCCACATGCGGGGCGGCGAGCACGCGCATCGCGTCGATATGGCCGTCCACGGCCTGCGTATAGGCCACGTCGCCCAGCGCCTGGGCATTGAGCCGGGTGATGGACGTCGCGTGGTCGACGATCGCTTCGGCGGTTTCGATGTAGGTGCTGGCGTGGCTGCTCATGCGTGCAACGGTGGCAGGAATACCGCGATTGTCCACCGCCGCGTGTCATCACGCGTGCGTTGACCGGCGAAGACGCCGTAGACATCGTGCCCGCCGCTGCGGTGTAGGCTGCGGATCAAGCGGTGACTGCGATCCGCGCCAGGAGCAGACGATGGAAAACAACGAAGTGGTCGGCACGGTGGCCGAGGTGGTGGGGCAGGCGATCGGTGAAATGTCGGTGGGCGTGGCGATGGCGGTGCTGGCGTTGACCGATGCGGTCTCGAAGCAGCCCGGCATCGACAAGCAGCGCCTGTTCGCCGACATCCTGGCCGGCCTGCCGGAAGGCGAAGGCGTGGCGTACAACGCGATCGACGTGATCCGCCATTCGTTGAGCCAAGTGGTCGCCGCGCCCTCCGAGTAGGTGGCGTGCAACGTGGGCGGGCATGCATTGCGTGTCCGGCCACGTGGTCGCGAAGTACGGAGCGACATACGAGTTCCGCACGGGTCGTCAGAACCATGCGCCGGGTGCCTACACCTGGCTGGCGCTTGCGTGGCAGGCGAATAGTCGTTGAGACGCGATTGCCGCGATGAATCACCCGTGCCTACGCGTTGATGTGGCCAATGCGAGATGCCAATAGGCGTGGCGTATCGATCGCTGCATCCGTTGGATTGTCTGACCCGCATGCAATGGTGCGGCGGGCCATCCGCCGCCGAACCCGGCAGCGTTCTAAGCCAGTTCCAGCGCCTTGAGCACCGCCTCGGTCGATTGCAGCGTGTGCGTGTCGTCCAGGTCCAAGCGTTCCTGCAGGCCGCTCATCGCCTCGAACATCTGCAACAACACCGCATCCAGCCGTTCGGCAACGATCTGCGCGCGCGCCACCCCGTCCTCGTCCGGCACATGGGCGACATCGACGAGCATGCGCATCGCCACGCTCAGGCTTCCACGCTCGCGCTCGAGAAAGTGGAACCAGTACGGCCATTCCTGCGTCACCGCGCGGAAGAACCGCACGCACGATTCGATGTGGTAGAGCTCGCGCGGCTCCGCGTCGAAGCCTTCGAACACCAGAAACACCGCACCTTCCATGCGCCGCGAGAGGTCGTCGTCGTCCGACATCTGCATCAGGCGATCGACCGCCTGGCCGATGAGGCCGCGCTCGACATCCTCGCGACTGAACATGCACACCGCAGCCGCGGCGTTTTCAAGTTCCATTCGCGTGGCGTTGTGGATGAAGGCAAAAGGCAGGGACATGGAACGGGGTCTGCGAACGTGGTTGCGAGTCAACCTACACGCACGCGCGACTGGCCTGCGTGAGAACGCAAACGGTGTTCAGTGCACGGTTAGAGCGTGCCTGTCCAGGCCGGTACACGGCGGCCGATCTTCAAGGGCGACTGTTGCGGCGGTTCGCTTGCATGCAGCGCGTCATCGATGCGGGCATGCAAGCGATCGACCACAGCCGCGCCGCCGACCCGACCGCAACGCGCATGCGCTCTTCGCATCCCATCGCGCACGCTGCGCGCTGATTCGGAGGCGACATGGATTCCTACAAGTTCATCCTGCTGCTCACCGGCGTCGCGCTGCTGGGCGCGGCGTGGCTGCCGCACCTGCTCAAGCAGAAGGCATTGAGCTTTCCGGTGGCGTACGTTGCGCTTGGCGCGCTTTTGTATCTGCCGCAGCTGCCGCTGCCGCCGCCGGACCCGGTGCAGAACAGCGTCATTGTCGAACGCTTCACCGAGCTGACCGTGCTGGTTGCGCTGCTCGGCGCGGGCATCCGCATCGATACGCAATTCAACTGGCGGCGCTGGCACCTGACCTGGCGACTGCTCGGCATCGCCATGCCGATCACGATCGCGGGCGGCGTACTGCTGGGCCAGCACGTCATGGGGTACTCGCTCGCCGCTGCCGCATTGCTTGGCGCGGTGCTCGCGCCGACCGACCCGGTGCTCGCGGCCGACATCCAGGTCAGCGCACCGGGCGAGGGCGGCGAGGACCCGGTGCGCTTCAGCCTGACCTCCGAAGCCGGCCTCAACGATGGGCTCGCGTTCCCGTTCGTGTGGCTCGCGATCGCGATGGCGAACGCGGCATCGAACGGCACGCAGGTGGACTGGGCGCACTGGTGGGGAATGGACGTTGCCTGGCGCCTGCTCGGCGGGCTCGGGGTCGGCTGGGCGGTGGGTTACGGGCTGATGCACCTGCTGTTCCGCGTCGAGCGCGACGATGTCCTGAGCCGCACCAGCGACGGCCTGACCGCGCTGGCGATCATCCTGATCGTCTACGGCATCGCCGAGCTGCTGCATGTATACGGCTTTCTGGCGGTGTTCGTCGCGGCGGTGGTCATCCGGCATTACGAACGCGAGCACGAGTACCACAACACGCTGAACCTGTTCGCCGAGCAGTGCGAGCGCCTGTTGATGGCGTTGCTGCTGATCGGTTTCGGCGGTGCGCTGGCGACGGGCATCCTCGGCACGCTGAGCTGGCGCGAATGGGCGGTCGCGCTAGTGATCGTGCTGGTGGTCCGTCCGCTGGGCGGGTGGGTGTGCCTGCTCGGGTCGGGCCTTGCGAACAGCGAACGCTGGGCGATCGCGATGTTCGGCGTGCGCGGCATCGGCTCGTTCTATTACCTCGCGTTCGCGTTCAACCACGCCGAGTTCGCCGAGCGCGATTCGCTGTGGTCGGTGGTCGCGCTCGTGGTGCTGCTGTCGGTGCTGATCCACGGCCTGTCGGCGAAGCCGGTCATGAACCGTCTGGACCGCTGGCGTGAGCTGCAGCGCGCATGGCGCTGGCGGCGCCGGGGCGGCCACGGACCCGTGCCGGCGCCTGGCGAGCCGGGCCGGCCGGAAGACGTCTGAAAGCGCGGCGCCGAGTCGTCGCGATCACGCAATAAAAAAGCCGCGGCAATGCCGCGGCTTCATGCAACGCGAGGTAGCCGGGCTCAGCCCTTGCCGCCCTTGCCGTTACCGTTTCCCTTGCCGCCCTTGTCCTTGCCGCCGCCGTTTCCGCCCTTGCCGGAAGCGTCCTTGCCCGGGCCGCCATGCGACTTGTGCGCCTTGGCATGGGTCGGGGCCTTGTGAGCGTGTGCTTCGTGCTTGCCGCCCTTGCCTTTACCCGCTGCATGACCGGCGCCGCGATCCGACCAGTCCACGCGTGTGTTGCGATCCAGCGACACCGGGTGGCCCCAGCGGTCATAGGTGCGCACGGTGCCGCGCTTGAGCGCATGGAACGCGGCCGAACCGGGCTTGATGCCCATGCGTTTCGCTACCGCGCCCCAGCCCTGGCCCGGCGCGCGTTCGTATTCGCGTACCACGTCGACACAGGGACGGCCGAGCGCGTGTGCAATCGCACAGGCGTAATACACATCCGCAGGCGCCCAGCGACGCTGTTCGAGCAGTTCGACCACCAGCGGACGCGGCGCGCCGTAATGGCTGTTGAGCTCGTTGATGAACGGCTCGCGGTATTGACGGCCGTACTGGTCGATCTCGCCCAGGCGCGTGTCGACCCAGACATCGCCGGTGCGCACGTTGTAGCCGATCGTCTGCGCAGCGGCAGGCGCGGCGATGCCAGCCAGTCCGGCCGCGAGCGTCAGAGCAAGGAGTTGCGTGCGGATGCGGGACATGGATGGCTCCGTTGAATGCTAGACCTTGATTCTGGACTCTTCGCCTGAACAGGCGGTGAGGTGGGGGTCACGCATCGTTGCGCCTTCATCCGGATGGCATACGCAAGGCCGCTGTTGCGACCTGATTGGCACTGCCGCGATGCAGGTGCACGCGCCGCGAGCGTTAAAGTGCGGTCTTTTACTGCCTCTGCTGCCGATGACATCGACCCTTGCGCGTTTCGCCAACCCTGCCGGGCTTTCGCCCATCGTTGCCGGCTGCTGGCGCATGGCCGAGTGGAACTGTTCGCCCGCGCAGCGGCTTGCGTGGATCGAAGGCGCGCTGGAGTCGGGGATCGATTCATTCGACCATGCCGACATCTACGGCGACTACCGCGTCGAGACGCTGTTCGGCGAAGCGCTCGCACTGGCACCGCAGCTGCGCGAGCGCATGCGTCTGGTCACCAAGTGCGGCATCCGGCTGATCTCCACGCAGCGGCCTGCGCACCGCATCAAGTCCTACGACACTTCGCGCGGGCACGTGATCGCTTCGGTGGACCAGTCGCTGCGCGCGCTGCGCACGGACCGCATCGACCTGCTGCTGATCCACCGGCCCGATGCGCTGATGGACCCGATGCAGCTGGCGCGCACGTTCGAGACGCTCAAGGCCGCGGGCAAGGTGCTGCATGTAGGCGTGTCGAACCACGCGCCGTCGCAACTGGCGCTTGTGCAGCAGTTCCATCCATTGGCCGCGCACCAGGTCGAACTGTCGCCGCTGCAACTCGCGCCGCTGCACGACGGCAGGCTGGACCAGTGCCTCGCACTCGGCCTGCGCCCGATGGCGTGGTCGCCGCTGGGCGGCGGGCGGCTGTTCGCGGCCGACGATGCGCAGGCGCTGCGCGTGCGCGAGGTGCTGCAGCGGCTCGCCGTCGAGCACGCAGTGTCGGTCGCGACGATCGCGTATGCATGGATCCTGCGCCACCCGTCCGCGCCGCTGCCGATCACCGGCACCGGCCGCATCGATGGGCTGCGCGAGGCGGTGGCGGCGCTCGATGTGTCGCTTGCGGCCGAAGACTGGTACGCGGTGTGGGAGGCCAGCACCGGCCATCGAGTGCCCTGAGCGGGCGGGTGCGCAGAATGGCTGCGGCGGGATGCCGATCGACAACACGGGCGTGCAATGCGATTCGCGCTTGCGCAGATCCTGCCGCGCACATGCGCCCTATGCACGAGCTTGCGGGCCGCATCGTGAGTGCGCAGCATTCGCCTGCACGTGTGCACGCCCTCGCATGCGCCGTCGTGACCTGCGGCGCATGCGGCCGGTCAACGCGATGCGCTGCGACATACTGGCTTCGTTCGAGGTGAGACATGCTTCCCAGTGAAACCGTCAAATGCCCGTATTGCGGCGAATACATCGATCTGTTCATCGATCCGAGCGCCGATGAGCAGCGCTACATCGAGGACTGCTCGGTGTGCTGCCGGCCGATGAACGTGGTCGTGCATATCGACGAGGACGGCGTGGCGCTGGTGACGGTCGAATCCGAGAACGAAGCCTGACCGGGCGCGGCGGCCGCAGGCATACTCGCTGCATGCCCGAACACCCCGACGACACCGCGATCCGCCTGGTCGGCTTCGACGCCGATGACACGCTCTGGCGCAGCCAGGATTACTACGACGAGGCCCAGCGCGCGTTCGAGCGGATCCTCGGCGCCTATGTCGACCTGCACGACGCGCATGTGCTCGAGCGCCTGTACACCGTGGAGAAGCGCAACATCGCGCTGTTCGGCTACGGCGTGAAGGGCATGGTGCTGTCGATGATCGAAGCGGCGGTGGAAATCACCGGCGAGCGCATCAAAGCGTCCGACCTGCATCGCATCGTCGGCCTGGGCAAGACGCTGCTGACGCATCCGGTGGAGCTGCTGCCCGGCATTGTCGAGGCGGTCGAAGCGGTCGCTTCGCGCTTCGACGTCGTGCTCATCACCAAGGGCGATCTGTTCCACCAGGAAGCGAAGGTGCGCGAGTCGGGCCTGGCCCGGCACTTCCGTCGCATCGAGATCGTCAGCGAGAAAGACCCGCAGACCTATGCGCGCCTGTTCGATGAGTTCGGCGTCGCGCCCGGCGGTTTCGCGATGGTCGGCAATTCGCTGCGTTCGGACATCGTGCCGGTGCTCGCGCTCGGCGGCTGGGGCGTGTACATGCCCTACCACTCGACCTGGGCCTACGAGACCGAAGCCGAACTGCCGGCCGATGCGCATGCGCGAATGCGCCGCGTGGATGCCCCGTCGGGGTTGGCCGCCGCGGTGCAGGAATTGGCCGCCGTCAGCGGGCGCTGCGGGTTAGCGTGAATGCCTGCGGCGGCGTGCTTCAACCGCATATCGCGTTGCAGCGACATTTGCGCTGCACGCGGAAAATCCGGTAGAGCCGGTGATCGTCGGTGCCATGTTGGCGAAGCGACGATCGCGCTGCGTCATCCGGTTTGCACGACGCAATGGGCCCGGTGCAAACCCGGATACCGCAGCTGCGGCCCGACTCAGTTATCGATGCCCGGCACTTCGCTTTCGTGGTTGACGTTCAGTGCGTGCTCGCCGGCCGGCGTGAGCACGTAGCCGCCATCGCGCGGCTGCAGCACGCCCTTGGCGGCAAGCATCTGCGTGATGTCCGCATCGGCCGAGGCCGGATCACGCGCAACGCGTCGCAGGCTTTCGAGCTCGTCGACGCTCAGGGGCGCGGGCTGGTCGCTGGTGGTCATCGCGGCGCCTTGGATGGAAGGGCCGCAGCGTAGGCGCGTGGCGGTGCGCTCGACGTGAGCGACGCCGTTGCATCGGGCGCTTGATCGCATGGCGGGCGCTTGCGTTACCGGCGTATGCGCAGGGGGGCGCTCGATCAGGGCCGCGTGCTGATTCGGTGGCGGGTTGCAGGTGCACCGGGCGAGCCGGTGAGGTACCGCCGTAATGGAATGCAGACCGGCCGATCAGCAGGCCTCGTGGGTCCAGCCTAGAACAGGCCGTTCGCCAGTGGCGTGCCACCCACGACGGCCCATAGGACGCCGCTGACGAGTGCGAAGCCGAGCATGCTGCGCTCGAGGAGTTCAAGACGATCGGGTCGGGCGGCCTTTCGCGAATTCATGGGAGGGCTCCTGTTCCGGGGAGCACAGTGAACCGCTGTGGCATGGGGTCGATCCGGGTACCCGATCACACCGCGGCCCAGCAGCTGCCGTGGCGTGCCCACACTGCCGAGCGCGTCACACTGCATGCGAGGTCGAGAGCGTGTTTGCCCGGTGCATGCAGGTCATGAGGTTGCGTCCCGGCCGCTGCGCGCGCGCATTCAGGCGCGAGCGTGCGCGACTTCGGTGTCCCGGGCGTCGCGAGCGCGCAAAAAAAGACCGGCACGGGGCCGGTCTTTTCCATGCCTAACGCCCGGGCTCAGCGCCCGTCGCGGTCCGCGTCGCCGGGCAGGATGCGCTCGACGCCGTTCCAGGAATCGCGAACCGCCTGCTTCGCCTGGTCCCAGCTCAGCCGCGAGCTGCCGCGGTGGCGTTCCCAGTCGCGACCGAGGTCCGACTCGAGCGTTTCGTCCCACTGACGGTTGCCGTGCTGGCTGCGCGCGTAGGTGCCGTAGCGGTAGGCCGGGCGGTAGTCATCGAAGCCGTGGCCCGAATCGGCGCTGTAGTAATCGGTCTTGTCGTACTGGTTCTCGAAGTGACGGTCGGTCGCCTCGTGCGCACGGTAAGTGCGGTCGCTGCGATCCCAGGCGTCACGCACTGCGGGCTTCGCGTGATCCCATTCCAGGCGCGAGCTGCCGCGCGTCTTCGTCCAGCCTTCGCGCAGGTCCGACTCGAGCGAATCGTTCCAGTCGCGCTGGCCGAACTCGCTGCGTGCGTTCGTGCCGTAGTTATAGGCCGGGCTGTAGTCCGTGTCGTAGTCGTGCTCCTTGCTGTAGTACGGACGCGTCGGCGCGTTCTCTTTCCAGTATTCGTTCTCGGCCGTCGGGTCGATGCGCTCGGCCACGCCCTTGCCGGCCAGGCCGCCGGCGACCGCGCCGATCGCGCCGCCAACGAGCATGCCGATCGGGCCGAACACCGCGCCCGTCAGCGCACCTGCGGTTGCACCACCGGTCGCACCGATGCCGGTGCCGACCGGGTGCGAACCGGGCGCGCCACTGATCGGATCGCGATTCATGTCGGGGTTGTGGTTGCTCATGGGGCTGCTCCTTGTGCGGATATGTGTGGTCCAAGCTGGAGGTGGCGAGGCGAAGGCAGTGCGAATACGCGGCGACTCAAGCGGGCAGGTGCCTGTTACGGACTTTGTAGCCACAGCGTTTCGGTGCTGTACTGTGGAATGCGCAGTTGACACTGCGAAGCGC
>CADCUA010000045.1 GCA_902805755.1 uncultured Lysobacter sp. | reverse complement strand
ATGCGGTCCATCGCTTCGTGGAAGGCGCGGTGCACCAGTGGCAGCTGCAGCACCTCGCGCACGCCCGCCCGCATGGCGCGGATCAGGAACTCCGGCTGGTGCTGGCTGGTCAGCAGCATGAACTGGGCGTCCGGGTACTGGCGCACCAGGCGTTCGAGCAGGTCGGCGTCTTCGGGTGCACCTTCACTGGCGTCGACAAGGACCAATCCCGGCGCCTCTCCCAGCGGCCGATCGAGCGCCTCGCGCATGGAGACCCGGCTGTTGGCCACGTTCAGCGGCGGCACGCGGGCCGCTCCCTGAGACGCAAGCTCGGCAAACAGCAGGCTGTCGCGGCTGATCAAAAGGGCTTTCATGACGATCCTTGTTGAAGCACTGGAGAGGGAGCGGAACCGGTCAGCAGCGGCTTACTGTCCGCTGCCGAGCGTGTTGAGCAACGGTGCGCTCGCAGCGCTCTCGGGTTGAGAGAAGGAGCGCCGGTACCGCTCGTGCGTAGCCCGCGCGGCCGCCCCGTCGATGCCGGTGGCGGGATTGGCGTTCGCCGCGCCGCGCGGGTCGACGGTTTGGGCTGCCAGATTGGCGCGCACGGCGACACCAAAATTCTTCTCGAAACGCGGCGCAGTCGAACAGCCCTGCAGCAGCACGCACACTGCGATCCCTGCAATTGTCTTGGTTGCCATTGCCGCCTCCTATTTGAGTTCGAAACCGTCGACGCTCTGGCCCGTGCGTGCGGTCGCCGGTGGTGCCTTGGCAGCGCTCTCGAGGCGGCCACCGAGCATCAAGGCGGCGCGCGAAGGCGCATCGACGCCATCGGTCGGCAGTTTGTAGCCCGTAGCCGTCAGCGGTTTTACCAGGCGCGCGGTGATCACGAAAACCAGCTCGGTGCGGTCTTGCTGGAAGTCGGCGCTACGAAACAGCGCCCCCAGGACTGGTATTTCGCCCAGCACCGGCAGACCCTTCAGGTTGGTGACCAGGTTGTTCTTGATCAGGCCACCGATGGCAAAGCTCTGACCGTCGTACAACTGCACCGTGGTGCTGGCTCGACGCGTGGTCACGACTGGCAAAATGGCAGCGCCGTTGACGCCCTTGGCGTTAATGCCGATGCCTTCACGCGACAGTTCGGACACCTCGGGCGCCACGCGCAGGTTGATGCGCCCACCGCTGAGCACCGTCGGGGTAAAGCGCAGGCCTACGCCGAACTCCTTTTCTTCCAGCGTCACCTTGTCGTTGTCCTGCGCTACCGGGATGTAAAATTTTCCGCCTGCCAGGAAGCTGCCTTCCTGGCCGCTGATTGCCATCACGTTGGGTTCGGCAAGC
>CADCUA010000044.1 GCA_902805755.1 uncultured Lysobacter sp. | reverse complement strand
CTGGCGCATGGGCGGCTCCTTCTTCGACGGCAAGGGCCAGCCGAGCCAGGTGTCGGCGGTCTCGCACGGGTCGAGCACGGCGCGCTTCAACGGCATGAACGTCATCAATACCGCCCGCAACCTCGGCTGAGCCGCGCCTGGAGACTTAGAGCAATGAGCATTTTTACCGAAGAGCAGGCGAAGGCGATCCTCGACAAGGTCATCAAGCTGTGCAAGGCCGACCAGTGCACCGCATCGCTGACCGGCTCGACTGACGGCAATATCCGTTTCGCGCTGAACAACATCTCCACCAGCGGCATCGTCGACAACACCGAGCTTGGCGTCGAAGTCGCGTTCGGCAACCGCGTCGGCACCGCGACGATCAACGAGTTCGATGACGCCGCACTGGAGCGCGTGGTGCGCCGGGCCGAGGATCTTGCGCGGCTTGCACCGGAAAACCCGGAGTTCATGCCGGCGATCGACAAACAGACCTACAAGTCCAGCCCGACGTTCAGCGCGTCCACCGCGGCGATCACCCCGGAATATCGCGCGCAGGTCGCGGCTGACTCGATTGCCCCGTGCAAGGCCGAAAAGCTGATCGCGGCCGGTTTCCTTGAGGACGGCCAGAGCTTCGTCGCGTTCGCGAACAGCAAGGGCAATTTCGGTTACCAGCGCGCGACGAAGTTCGACTACACCTGCACGGTGCGCACCGAAGACGGCCGCGGCTCGGGCTGGGTGGCGCGCAACGTCAAGGACGCCGACGACTTCAAGGCCGACAGCGATATCCGCATCGCGATGCGCAAGGCGACGGAATCGGCCGAGGCGAAGGCGCTGGAGCCGGGCAAGTACACGGTCATCCTCGAGCCGGCCGCGGCCGCGGGCCTGATCTCGTTCATGATGAACTTCTTCGATGCGCGCCAGGCCGATGAAGGCCGAAGCTTCCTGTCCAAGAAGGGCGGCGGCAACAAGGTCGGCGAGCAGGTCTACGACAAGCGCGTGAATATCACCGCCGATCCCTGGGATCCACGTGCGCCCGTCATGCCGTGGGACCAGGAAGGCCTGCCGCGCGAGCGCATGGACATCGTCAAGAACGGCAAGGTCGAGGGGCTGCAGTACTCGCGCTTCTGGGCGAAGAAGCAGGGCAAGCGCGCCGTGGGCTCGCCCGGCAACCTGCTGATGGCGGGCGGCGACAAGAGCACCGCGCAGCTCGTTGCGAGCACGGAGAAGGGCATCCTTGTCACGCGCACCTGGTACATCCGCATGGTCGATCCGCAGACCGTGCTGCTGACGGGCCTCACGCGCGACGGCACGTTCTACATCGAGAACGGCAAGATC
>CADCUA010000043.1 GCA_902805755.1 uncultured Lysobacter sp. | reverse complement strand
CGCGGCGAAGAACATGCTCGCGGTCGCCGAGCTCAAGCAGCAGGCGACGGAGTTGGGCATCCGCAAGCTCGATCTCGGCGAGACGGGTGGCCGGGTGCAGTTTACCGACAAGCCGAAGGTCGACCCGATGGCCATCATCAAGCTGATCCAGGGACAGCCGAAGCTGTACCAGATGGACGGCCCGGACAAGTTGCGCATTCGCCTGGAGTTGCCCGATGCGGCGTCGCGGCTGAATACGGCCCGTGGACTTCTTGCGATGCTGCAGTAAGAACCGGTGCGGCCGCTCTCACGAAGCCTTCACTCTTCACGGGGCGTGCACGGCGTATAAAACGCGGCTGGTTATGTGTCCTGCCGGGGAATCGCTTGTCGCGCACTCGAATGAATCCCGAGCCGTCCCCACAGACCTCGGCGGGCAAGTCGGCAAGCGGCGCTCCCACGTCTGCTTCTGCGCGGATGCAAACGGCGCTCGACGCGCTGCAGTTGCTGGAAGCGCGGCTGGAACAGGCATGCGACCTGCAGGCCGCGCTTGCGGCGACGGTGGGCGCTGCGGTTGAGGCGACTGGTGCAGTCGCGGGAGTGGTCGGCATTTCGCCGTCAGTGACGGATCCGAACATTCCGCGCGCATTTGCCGCGTGCGGGCTGGACGCGGGCCTGTACCAGCGCCTGCGCGAGTCCACCGTCGGCTCGGATGAGCTGTTCGACACCGAAGTGTTCGCGCGCGGATTCGACGCGATCCTCGGCGTTGATCTGGCCGAGGATGCCAACCCCGCGATCGGCCAGATCGTAGTCGGGTTTGGCAATGGCGACGGCCCAGATGATGCGACCAAGCGGATGCTGCAGTTGTGCGCCCGGCGCCTTGTGGAATTCATGGGCCGCCGGCGAACCCATGAGCGGTTGCGCCAGAGCGAGGCGCGCTATTACAGCCTGGTCGACGAGACGAACACCGGCTTTGTCCAGGCCGCGCCCGACGGCAGCATCTTCCATGTGAATCGCTGCGCCTGCGCGATGTTTGGCTACACCGAAGCCGAGCTGCTGCAGCTGGACGCGCATGCACTGGTCGCGCGCGAAAGCCTGGACACTACCGCCGAAGCGATCGCGCGCCTGCGTGCGGGCGAGCCCGGCGTTACCGTCGAGACGCGCTACCGCCGCAAGGACGGCACGCAGTTCTGGGCCAGTTGCAGCATCAGTGCACTGCGCGACGAGGACGGGCAGCTGCTCAGCACCGTGGCGGTCATCGTCGACCTGGGCGAGCGCAAGCGCGCGGAAAACCTGCAGCGCGGCCTGCGCGAGGTGCTCGAGAAGCTTGCACACGGCGAGCCGACGCCGACGGTGCTCGCCGGCCTGCTGCAGGTGGTAGAGCGCGCATCGAGCACCGGGCTGCAGGGCGCGGTGCTGTTGTATGAAAAAGAGAGCACGCGTCTGCGCGTGGCGGCAGCGCCCTCGCTCCCCGTGGACTACGTGCGGGCGATCGACGGCATTGTCCATCGCCCGCCCGATGACGCGACCGCCGTGCTGGAGCGCGACGGCCCGGACACTGCGCTCGCGCCGTTCCGGGCGGTCGGATCGGCACATGGATTGAACGCCTGCGGGCTGTTTCCTGTCCGATCCAGCCAGGGCGATGCGCTCGGCGTGTTGCTGTTCCACCAGGCGCAGGCATGCCAGTGCGCCGGCCCGGACCAGGAGCTGGTCGAGATCGCGGCTCGCACTGCCGCGCTGGCCGTGGAGCGTGCGCGCGTTGAAGAGGCACTGCGCGAGAGCGAACGCCGCTTCCGCACGATGGCCGACCACGCGCCGGTCATGATCTGGGTGACCGATGCCGACGGCCGCTGCACCTACCTGAGCCAGTCCTGGCACGAGTTCACCGGACGTTCGGCGCTTGCCCACCCGCCGGGCGACTGGCTGGACGCGGTGCACGAGGATGACCGCGCGCGCGTGCTGACCGTTTACCGCATGGCGCAGACACGCCGCCGCCCGATCCGTTTCGAGTACCGCCTTCGCCGGCATGACGGACAGTACCGCTGGGTGCTCGACGCCGCCGCTCCGCGCGTGGGCGATGACGGGACGCTGCTGGGCTTCATCGGCTCGGTGCTGGAGATCGACGAGCACCGCCGTCGCGAACGCAACGCCCGCTTCGTGGCCCGTCTCCAGTCCACGCTGGCGCAGTTCGAGCACGCCGACGAGATCATGGAGATCGCAGCGGACCGCATCTGCCGCTATTTCGAAGTCCCCACGCTGCACTTCATCGACCTCGACGAGAACGGCGAGGAAGCGACGGCCATCCACGTGCACGACAACACCGGCGGCGCCACGCTGCCGCGCCAGTTGCGCGACGTGTTCGATGACGCATTGATTCCCGCGGTGCGTGCAGGCCAGACCGTGACCGTGCACGACGTCAGCACCGATCCGCGCACCGCCATGCGCGTGCACGACTACCGCGAGCGCGGCATCGGCTCTCAGATTGCAGTGCCCTATCCGAACGCGGGCCGGCCACGTTTCGTGCTGGTGGCGCAGGCCGCGACGCAGCGCACCTGGCGCGAGGACGAACGCGAGCTGCTGGGCGAGCTCACCGCGCGCATCCACATGCGGCTTGAACGCGCGCGCGCGAACCTGATGATGCGCCGCAGCCGCGAGCAGTATCGCGCGCTGTTCGAATCGATCGATGAAGGCTTCTGCGTGGTCGAACTGGTGTTCGATGCGGACGGACGCGCCTGCGACTACCGCCACGTCGAGGCGAACCCGGCGTTCGAGCGTCACACCGGCCTGCGCGGCGCGGTCGGCCGCACCATGCGCGAGCTGGTGCCGCAGCACGAGGCGCACTGGTTCCGCACCTACGGCGAGGTCGCCCGCACCGGACAGCCGGTGCGTTTCGAGGCGCAAGCCCGCGCATTGCAGCGCTGGTTCGACGTGTACGCGTTCCGCATCGGCGATGCGTCGGAACACAAGGTAGCGCTGCTGCTCAGCGACATCACCGGCCGCAAGCAGACCGAGGATGCGCTGCGCCGCAACGAGGAACGCCTGCGGCTGGCGCTGGTGACCGGGCGGCTGGGTTCTTGGCAGGTGGACCTGCTGACGATGGAGCTCACCTGCACCGCGCTGTGCAAATCGCACTTCGGATTGCCACCCGAAGCAGCGGTCGGCTATACCCGGCTCTGGAACGAGTTGGTGCATGAGGACGACCGCGACGCCGTGCAGCAGGCGATGCGCACCGCCATCGAACAGCACGGCGATTACGAGGCCGAGTACCGCGTCGTCTGGCCGGACGGCAGCACGCACTGGCTGGTGTCGCGCGGGCGTGCCGCTTATGACGCCACAGGACGTGCCAGCACGCTCGCAGGCGTGACGCTGGATATCACCGAGCGCCGGCAGATCGAGGACGCGTTGCGCGACGCGGACCGCCGCAAGGACGAATTCATCGCCACGCTCGCGCATGAACTGCGCAACCCGCTCGCGCCGCTGCGCCACTGCCTGCACATCCTGCAGATGGAAAACGCCGGCGGGGCCGAGGTACCGCGCCTGCACGGCATGATGGATCGCCAGGTCAGGCATCTGGTGCGACTGGTCGACGACCTGCTGGAGGTATCGCGCATCAGTCGCGGCAAGATCGAGTTGCGCATGGAACCGGTCGATCTCATGCAGGTCATCCACCATGCCGCCGATACGAGCCGCCCGCTGATCGATGCCGGCCGCCATGTGCTGGAAATGGATCCGGGCAGCATGCCGATGCGGCTGCATGCCGATCCGATGCGTCTGGCGCAGGTGTTTTCGAACCTGCTCAACAATGCGGCGAAATACACGCCTGCGGGCGGTCGCATCGTTGTGACCGCACAGGTCGATACGAGCGACGCGGTGGTGCGCGTGCGCGATAACGGCGTAGGCATCGCAACCGAGATGCTGCCCCGCGTCTTCGACATGTTCAGCCAGGTCGCGCATACGCTCGGGCAGGCGCAGGGCGGGCTCGGCATCGGGTTGACGCTGGTGCGCAGCCTGGTCGAACTGCACGGCGGAAGCGTGCATGCCTGCAGCGAGGGGCTGGGGTCCGGCAGCGAATTCGTGGTGAGGCTGCCGCTGTGCCTGGAAGCCGCGCCCGAAATCCCTGCGCCGTTGCCCGATGCCGTCGACCATCCCACCAGCGCGCGGCGGCTGCTGGTGGTGGACGACAACCGCGAGAGCGCGGATTCACTGGCGATGTTCCTGCGGCTGTGTGGCAAGGAAGTGCACGTCGCCTACGACGGCCACGCCGGCATCGAGGCGGCCGAGCGCCTGCAACCCGATGCGATGCTGGTGGACCTCGGCATGCCGGGTCGCGATGGCTTTGAAGTCTGCGCACACGTGCGTGCGCAGCATTGGGGCGAACGCATCGCCATGTTCGCCGTCACCGGCTGGGGTCAGCAGGCCGACCGCGAACGCAGCGAGCGCACGGGCTTCGACGGACATATCGTCAAGCCCGTGGATCCGGACGGA
>CADCUA010000042.1 GCA_902805755.1 uncultured Lysobacter sp. | reverse complement strand
CGTACGCGCTGGGCCAGATCGACCTGGTGCACCGCGCGCGCATCGACGATCTGTTCTACGCGATCGCCAACGCCGTGCGCGCGCGTTTGAATGCCGGCGAGAAAAGCCACCAGAGCGTACTGGACGAGCTCAACCAGCGGCTGGTCGACAAGTACTTCGTGAACTTCAGCGTGTTCGAATCGATGCCGGACATCTGGGCGATCCAGCAGGTGTTCCCGATCGTGCCGATCGAACGCCTGAACGAGGCGCCGCAGCGCCGCGGCGTGATCGCGGATTTGACCTGCGATTCGGACGGGCGCGTCGACATCTACGTCGAGAACGAAGCGCTGAATACCTCGATGCCGATCCATTCGCTGCGGCCGGGCGAAAGCTACCGCCTTGGGTTTTTCCTGGTCGGCGCGTATCAGGAAATCCTTGGCGACATCCACAACCTGTTCGGCGACACCGATGCGGTCGAGGTGAGCGTGCAGGGCGATGGCTACCGGCTCGAGCAGCAGCGTCGTGGCGACACGAACGACGTGATGCTCGATTACGTCGGCTACCGCCTCGATGATCTTCGCGCCTCGTATCGCGAACGCGTTGCCGCGGCCGGTCTTCCGGTCGAGGAAGCGCAGCGGCTCGAGGCGGCGCTGGAAAGCGGCCTGACTGCCTACACCTATCTGGACGACGCGCCACTGGATTGAGCGGCCGGAACTGCATCCGTCGCCGCGACCTGTTGCTTGCGTCGCGGCGTGTGCGCCAGCCCGCGCGCAGGATGCGCCTCCCGGTCCGGTGGCGTTGCGCCACTGGTCCTTATGCAATCGCAGGAGTTTCCATGAAAGTCGGATTCATCGGTCTGGGCGCAATGGGCGCTCCGATGGCGCGTCATCTGCATGCACGCAGCCATCTGACTGCGGTCGGTAATCGCACGCAGGCCAAGGCCGATGCGCTTGCCGCCGAGCTCGGCGTGCGCGCCGCGCGCAGCGCCGACAATTTCGCCGACTGCGATGCCGTGGTGCTGTGCGTGCCGCTGGATGCGGACGTGCTGGAAAATGTTTCAGCGCTCGCGAAGGTGCTCAAGCGCGGCGCGCTCGTGATCGACCATTCCACGGTCGCGGTTGAAACCGCACAGCGCGCGGCCGCAATGCTGGCAGCGCACGACATCGGCTTCATCGATGCGCCGGTCTCCGGCGGCGTCGAAGGCGCGCGCAACGGCAAGCTGTCGGTGATGGCCGGCGGCAGCGAAGCGGTGATCGACGCGGTGCGCCCGGTGCTGGACAGCTACGCCGCGCGCATCTCGCACATGGGCGACACCGGCGCCGGGCAGGCGACGAAGGCGGTGAACCAGGTGCTCGTGGCCGGCATCAACGAAGCGGTGTGCGAAGGTCTCGCGCTGGGCGAGAAGCTCGGGCTCGATCCCGGGCGGCTGCTGCCGACGCTGATGGCGGGCGCGGCCGGCAACTGGTTCCTGGAAAAGCGCGGCGCGACGCTGATGCGCAACGAATTCGCGCCGGGCTTCAAGTGCGCGCACATGCTCAAGGATCTGCGCATCGTGCAGCAGATCGCGCAGGGCGCCGGGCTGCGCCTGTCAACGGTCGAGCAGGCCCTGGCCGATTACATGGAGCTGGTCGAGCGCGGCGCGGGCGAGTCCGACACGTCCGCACTGGTCACGCTGAAGCGGGGCGCCTGAGTGCCGGCAGCTGCAGATCGTCGAGCACGTGCACGCTGCTCTGCAGGGCAGAGTTGTGCGGACGCTGAGTACCCTGGTGCATAAGGATCTGGCGCCCGCAGCGCCCCCGGCGCTTGTACGGATGCGTCGGGTGCACTTTCCCGTTTCCTGTCGGTTGGCTGTCGTGCGCCGGTAGACCGGCAGCACAATTCAGGCCGGTTTACTCAACCTTAATCGCCATTGCCGGCAATCCGCTGCCGGCGAGCTTGCTCTTCGCCGCGGCCAGCTCGCTCGCGCTGCCGTAAGGCCCCATGCGCACGCGGAACATCGTCTTGCTGCCCACGCGCGCCGATTCGACGCGTGCGCCGACGCCGAGCATCGCGATCTTCGCCTTCAGCTCCTCGGCCTGCCCGGACGCTTCGAACGCGCCGGCCTGCAGCAGGTAGCGCGCCGTGTCCGGTGCAGCGGCCGTGGCCGTTGCCGCCGCCGCCGGGGCCTGGTTCGGGGCGGCCGGCGTTGCAGCAGGCGCGGCGCGGGTGTCGCCGCCGTCGGTGGTGACCGGCGACGGCAACGCTGTCCCGGCGACGGGCGCCGATGAATTCGGCGTCGTGGCGGTTCCTGCATCGCTGCCGGTAGTGGTGGGCGTCTGGCCGGGGGTGGCCGTCGCAGGCGGCTGCGACTGCGCCTCGCGCTGCGCTTCGGCGCGCGCGGTTTCCGCCAGTTCGGCATCGCTGAGCGGTACTTCGCGGCCGGGCAGCATCGTGTAGAAATCGAAATCCGTGCCCTTGGCCGGCGCCTTGGCAGGCTTGTCGGCCGACGGCTTCGTCGTCGGTGCCTCGTCCGCGACGCCGAGCTCGTCCTGCGCGCTCTCGACCGGCGCGGGCTGCGCGTCGGGGTTCGGGCGCGGGCGGAAGAAGCCATCGCCGTCGGACCGGAACACGCGCGGCGCGGCCAGGATCACCACGATGCCGATGATCAGGCCGAGCACGCCCCAGGCCCAGCCCGGCAGGCCGCCGTTGCCGGAGTTGCGCTTCGCCTGCGTCTTGCCGCGTCGTTGTGTCACTTACATCACCTCGGGCGCGTTCACGCCCAGTAGTCCGAGCCCGTTCGCGAGCACCTGGCGGGTGGCCAGTGCCAGCACCAGGCGTGCGTTGCGGGTGTCGGCGTCATCCACCAGGAACTGGTGGTCGTTGTAGTACGTCTGGAACGTCTGTGCGAGCTCGAGCAGGTACACGGCCAGCTGGTGCGGCTCGAGGTCGCGCCCGGCGGTCTCGACCACGTCCGGGTAACGCAGCAGCGTGACGATCAGCTCATGCGCGGCCGCATCCTCCGCGTCCAGCGGCTGCGCGAGGCCGGCGTCGCGGTCGAACGACAATCCGCGCTCGCCGAGCTGGCGCATCAGCCCGCACATGCGCGCGTGCGAGACCTGCACGTAATAGACCGGGTTGTCGAGCGACTGGCTGCGCGCGAGGTCGATGTCGAACGTGAGCTGCGAATCGGGCTTGCGCGCGACCAGGAACCAGCGCGTTGCATCGCGGCCGGCTTCCTCGACGAGATCACGCAGCGTCAGGTAGCTGCCGGCGCGCTTGGACAGCTTCACTTCCTCGCCGCCGCGCATCACCGTCACCATCTGGTGCAGCACGTATTCGGGCCAACCCTGCGGAATGCCGATATCCAGCGCCTGCAACCCGGCGCGCACGCGCGCGAGCGAGCCGTGGTGGTCCGCGCCCAGTTCGGTGATCGCGCGCTCATAGCCGCGCTGCCACTTGGACAGGTGATAGGCGACGTCGGGCACGAAGTACGTATACGTGCCATCGGACTTGCGCATCACGCGGTCCTTGTCGTCACCGAATGCGGTCGTGCGCAGCCACAGCGCGCCGCCTTCTTCATACGTATGCCCGCGCTCGGTCAGCGTGCGCACGGTCTCTTCGACCTTGTCGTCGGCGTACAGCGACGACTCTAGGAAATAGACGTCGAACGACACGCCGTAGGCGGCGAGGTCGCTGTTCTGCTCCCGGCGCAGGTAGGCCACGGCAAACTCGCGGATCGCGTCGAGTTTGTGTGCCTCCTTCGCACCGGTGACCGCGTGGTCTTCGAACTCGACGGTGTCGCCGCGTAGATAAGCGTCGGCGACATCCTTGATGTAATCGCCGCGGTAGCCGTCTTCCGGCCAACCGGCGTCCTCCGGGCCGCGGCCTTGCGCACGCGCCTGCACCGAGATCGCAAGGTTGTTGATCTGCGCGCCGGCGTCGTTGTAGTAGAACTCTCGCGCCACGTCCCAGCCATTCGCTTCCAGCACGCGCGCGATGCAGTCGCCGATCACCGCCGCGCGGCCGTGGCCGACGTGCAGCGGGCCGGTCGGGTTCGCGGAGACATATTCGACGCCGGCGCGGTGGCCACGACCGGACTCGTTGCGGCCGTAGCGGTCGGCCTGCGCAAACACGTCGCCGATCTGCCGGCGCCATGCGCTCTCGGCCACGTGGAAATTGATGAAGCCCGGGCCCGCGATCTCGACCTTCGCGATGTCGTCGTTCGCCGGCAGTGCATCCATCAGCGCCTGTGCGATCGCGCGCGGGTTCGACTTTGCGGGCTTCGCCAGCAGCATCGCCGCATTCGTCGAGAAGTCCCCCTGCGCGCGGCTCTTCGGGCGCTCGATGACGAAGTCGGGCAGGACCGCATCGGCCGGTACGGTACCGGCGGCGCGCAGCGCATCGAGGGCCTGCGCAACGAGCGCGCGGAGTTGGGCTTTCACGGTCGATCCGGTACTGCGGGGTGGGGCGGCATTGTACGCGAGCGATTGCCCGCGCCCGGCCG
>CADCUA010000041.1 GCA_902805755.1 uncultured Lysobacter sp. | reverse complement strand
CCCACCGTTGCAGGTGTATTTGGAGGCGTTCCCCAGCAGGTTGGCGAACACCTGTACCAGGCGCACCTGGTCAGCCTCCACCACGATCGCTTGCTCGGGAAGGTCGACCGACAGGGTTTGTGCCCGCTGCAGGATGGATGGCTGCACCGTCTCGATTGCCTGCTGCAGGACCTCTCCCAGCAGCAGCGGATGGGTGGACAGGTTGATCTTGCCGCTGCTGATGCGCGCGGCGTCGAGCAGGTCGTCGAGCAGCTTGGCCATATGGTTGACCTGCCGTGCGATCAGGCCGGACAGGTTGCGCTGCTGGGGCGGGGCGTCCGGCATGCGCTCCAGCAGGGAGGCGGCCATGCTGATCGGGGACAGCGGGTTGCGCAATTCGTGCGCCAGCATGGCCAGGAACTCGTTCTGGCGCCGGTTGGCGTCCTCGGCATCTTCCTTCAGCTGCTGCGCGTCGATCGTTGCCAGCACCAGGTTCTCGTTCGCTTCACGCAACCGCGCCACCACGCCGTCGAGATGCCGCTTCTCTTCCGCCACGGCGCGCAGTGCCCGGTTCTCTTCTTCCAGCGCATGCAAGCGGGCCAGCAGGTAGCTGTCAACGGGCGCCTGCTGATGGATGCCCGTATCGCGCTGCAATGAAGCCGTGATGTCGTCGTCCTGCGTGTCCATTGCATCCTTGTCGGGTGTGCGCCGCTCAGCTGCGCGGCCTGGGGCGTCCGGTCAGCACCCCGTCGAACGGCACCGGGTGCTCATCGATCTCGAGTCCGGCGGCGGTAATCCGGAATTCGCGCAGGTCGGTGCTGTGGTCGCAGCCGCGCACCTTGACCACGGTGATGAGCTTGCGCAGCCTGCCTTCGCATTCGACGTAACGCATCGCCACCACCGCGTCGGTGAGGTATGACAACTCGTCCGGCCCGAACCTCAGCCCGGTGTAATCCTCGTCCATCCCGACGGCGATCAGCGCGCTGACGCCGCGTTTGGCCAGCTCGCTCAGAGTCCGGAACACCGCCAGGCGCAAGTCGGCGCGCACTTCGGGCGCCAGGTACAGGGCGATTTCCGACAGCGAGTCGATCACCACCCGGGTGGCGCCGGTGCGCTCGATGGCCCCGACCAGCTCGTCCAGCAGCTCCTCGACGCTGAGCGACAGCGAACGGCTTTCGACGACGGTCACATCGCCCGCCCGTACCAGGTCGGCCAGTTCCGCATAGGTACGGCGTTGGGTGCCGTAATCCAGGGCGGCGGCATCCGGCGTCCGCCGCGCCGTGTCGAAAATTGAGTCGTGGATCAGATAGTTCATCGAGGCCTAGATTCTCCGCCCG
>CADCUA010000040.1 GCA_902805755.1 uncultured Lysobacter sp. | reverse complement strand
GGCGTTGATGGGTGACGAGGATTACGGCATTGATCCGAAAGTCATCAACCGGCTCGCCCATGAGGTGATCGAGGCGCAGAGCGCCGGCGCGCAGATCGCACTGGTGATCGGCGGCGGAAATATTTTCCGCGGCGCCGGTCTTGCCGCGGGCGGCATGGACCGCGTGACCGGCGACCAGATGGGCATGCTGGCCACTGTCATCAATGCACTGGCAATGCAGGACGCGCTGGAAAAACTTGGCGCGCGCTGCCGCGTGATGAGCGCGATCAAGATCAATGACGTGTGCGAGGACTACATCCGTCGTCGCGCAGTGCGTCACCTGGAGAAGGGACGGCTGGTGATTTTTGCCGCCGGCACCGGCAATCCGTTCTTCACCACCGATTCGGGCGCGGCGCTGCGCGCGATCGAGATCAATGCCGACCTGCTGCTCAAGGCCACGAAGGTCGATGGCGTGTACGACAAGGACCCGAAGAAGTACCCGGACGCGGTGCGTTTCGATCGCCTGAGCTACGACGAAGTGCTGAGCCGCGACCTGCAGGTCATGGACACCGCCGCGTTCGCCCTCGCGCGTGACAGCGAATTGCCGCTGCGCATCTTCGACATGGGCCAGGCGGGCGAACTGCTGCGCATCCTGCACGGCGAGCAGATCGGCACGCTCGTCCACAACGCGGTCTGATCCGCGGCCACGTGTCGCTGCGGCCCGGCTGGGCCGCCGGCGGAGGATCCGATGGGCCACTCGCACCACGACGGCCATCATCACGCGCATGACGGAACCCGCGCATTCGCGGTCGTCACGCTGGTCAACCTCGCATACACGGCGGTGGAGGCGGGCTACGGCTTCGCCACCAATTCGCTTGCGCTGCTATCGGACGCGCTGCACAACTTCGGTGATGTGCTGGGGCTCGCGCTCGCGTGGGGCGCCGCGCTTATCGCGCGCCGGCCGCCGACTTCGCGACATACCTACGGTTGGCGTCGCGCGACACTGCTTTCGCCGCTCGCCAACGCGCTGCTGCTGGTCGCTTTTTCCGGCGCGCTGGCCTGGGAAGCGATCCGGCGGGTGGCGACGCCACCTGAAATCCCGGCCCTGCCGGTCATCTTGGTCGCCACACTCGGCATCGCGGTGAATCTGGGCGCGGCATGGCTCATGCGCGCAGGCCACGAACACGATCTGAATCGCCGCGGCGCATTCCTGCACCTGCTCGCGGATGCGGCGGTATCGCTCGCGGCCGTCATTGCCGGCATCGGCATGTACCGCTTCGGCTGGGCATGGCTGGACCCCGTGACCGCGCTGGTGGTCGGTGCGGTCGTTGCGATTGGAGCCTTCGCGCTGCTGCGCGAGAGTTTCAATGCCGCGATGGACGCCGTGCCTCGCGGCATCCAGCAGCCGCAGGTGATCGAGTTCCTAAAGTCGCAACCGGGTGTCACCGCGGTCCATCACCTGCACATCTGGTCGCTCGGTGCCGGCGAAATCGCGATGACCGCGCATCTGGTAAGGCCCGGCGCCGATGACCACGACGACTTCCTCGACCGCGTGACTCGCGTGCTGGACGAACGTTTCGGCATCAACCATCCCACGCTGCAGGTCGAACGCGGCGGCGCCTGCGAGCACGATCGGCACGACCGCGCACCGCATCATTGAAGCGGGTCGCGCGTCGGTCGCTGCAGAGGTGGGCACACAGCGCTGGCAGGCAGCCACCGCCGTTCGCATATAATCGCCGGCTTCCTGCCAGACCACCCGGAGCCCGCGATGCTCAACGACATCAAGAAAGACGCGCAGGCCCGCATGGCCAAGAGCGTGGAAGCATTCCGCCACGACCTGCAGAAAGTCCGCACCGGTCGCGCGTCGACGGCGCTGGTCGATCACCTGAAGGTCAATTACTACGGCTCCGACATGCCGCTGACGCAGGTGGCGAGCGTCGCTGTCACCGACTCGCGTTCGTTGACGATCACGCCCTGGGAAAAGCAGATGGTCGGCGCCGTCGAGAAGGCGATCCTCGCCTCCGACCTCGGCCTGACGCCGAACACCGCGGGCACCGTGATCCGCCTGAACCTGCCCGCATTGACCGAAGAGCGCCGCCGCGACCTGACGAAGGTCGTGCACGCCGGTGGCGAGGATGCGAAGGTCGCGATCCGCAACATCCGTCGCGATGCGAACAACCAGGTCAAGGAACTCCTCAAGGAAAAGAAGGTGACGGAGGACGAGGCCTCGCGCAGCGAAATCGACATCCAGAAGGTCACCGACGACGCGATCAAGGCCGTCGATGAAGTGGTCAAGTCGAAGGAACAGGAACTGATGGCGGTGTAAAACGCGCCGCGTTTCACGAATCGGCGTGGCGGTGTTGAACTTCCGCCCGTCCCGCCGGTCCGTTCGATACCTTCCGGCTTGCATGCCGCCAGCGGCCCATCCGCTGCACCCTCCGTAACGACAGGTCCGCCGGCGCCCATGCCCACCGAGCACGTCAACGCGCCTGCGCGACTCCCGCGCCACCTCGCCGTCATCATGGACGGCAACGGCCGCTGGGCCGAACGGCGCCGCCGACCGCGCGCGGTTGGCCATCGTGCCGGCGCACGTGCGGTCAATGTCTGCATCGACTTCTGCCTTGAACGCGGCATCGAGGCTCTTACCCTGTTTGCTTTCTCGAGTGAGAACTGGGGCCGGCCCGAGGACGAGGTCGGCGCGCTGATGAAGCTCTTCCTGAACGCGCTCGAGCGTGAGGTGGACGAGCTCGATCGCCGCGGCGTACGCGTGCGCTTCATCGGCGAGCGTGAACGCTTCGGCGAGCTGATCCGGCGCCAGATGGATGCGGCCGAGGCCCGCACGCGCGGCAATGATCGCCTGCATCTTTCAATCGCCGCGAGCTACGGCGGCCGCTGGGACATCGCACAGGCGGCGCGCTCGCTTGCACAGGACGTGGCCGCGGGCCGGCTGCAGCCTGAGCAGATCGACGAGGCCGCGTTGAATGCCCGTCTCTGCCTGTCCGATCTGCCTGCGCCCGATCTGTTCATCCGCACCGGCGGCGACATGCGCATCAGCAACTTCCTGCTGTGGCAGCTCGCCTACGCGGAGCTGTGGTTCACCGACTTGTTGTGGCCCGAGCTCGATGCGGTGACACTGCAGCGCGCCCTGGACGACTATGCCTCGCGCGAGCGCCGCTTCGGATTGACCGGAGCGCAGGTCGCCTCGCGGCCCCACGAGACTGCCGAGTAAGACGAACCGATGACGAAGACCCGACTGCTCGCATCGCTTGTGATGGCCCCGGTGGCCGTCGCGGCGATCCTGCTGCTGCCGACGCCGTGGATGATTGCGCTGGCGACCGTGGTGCTGCTCGCGGGCCTGTGGGAATGGTTCGACCTCGCCGAAATCGACGACACGCTCGCTCGCACCGTGCTGCTGATCGCCCACGTAGGCGTAATGGTGGCAATCGTGTGGGCCTCGCGCTGGCGCGAAGGCTACACGCTTGTGCTGTTCCAGGTCGCCGCGATCATCGGCATCGTCTGGTGGCTGCTCGCCCTCCTGTGGCTTGCGCGCAGCCGGTTCGCAAGCGATCACGAAAGCTACGCGCGCGTTTTCAAGCTCGCCGCGGCCGCGCTTGCCGTGATTCCGGCGTGGTGCGCGCTGGCATGGCTGCACGGCAATCCCGAAGACGCTCACCCGCAGCGCTGGCTGCTGACCGCGCTGGCGGTCGTATGGGCTGCCGACACCGGCGCCTACTTTGCCGGCCGGGCATTCGGGCGCCACAAGCTGGCGCCGAAGATCAGCCCGAACAAGACGATCGAAGGTCTGATCGGCGGGCTCATCGCCGGAACGGCTGCGGGCGTCGGCTTTTCGCTGTATGCGGGTGCCACCCACGAGCAGCTGCCGAAGGTTGCGCTCGTCTCCGTCGCAGCCGCTTCGTTCTCGGTCATCGGCGATCTGTTCGAAAGCCTTCTGAAGCGGCATGTCGGCGTAAAGGACTCGGGGCGCCTGATCCCGGGCCATGGCGGGGTGCTCGACCGTCTGGACGGCGTGCTTGCCGCGCTCCCGGTGTTCGCGCTCGGCAAGGCCGTGCTCGGCTTCTGATGACTTCGATCATGGAGGTTGCGGTCCTCGGGGCCACCGGCTCGATTGGCGCATCCGCGCTGGACGTCATCGCGCGCCATCCGCGCCGCCTGCGCGCAAGCGTCCTCGCCGCGGGCAGCAATGTCGAAGCCCTTGTAGCCCTGTGCGTGCGCCACAGGCCGCGGCACGCGGTGATCGCGGACGCAGCCGGCTTCAGTGCGCTGCACGCTGGTCTGGCGCAGGCGGGTCTGAGCACACACGCCCACACGGGCGAAGACGCGCTCGATGCACTGATCGCAGGCGATGAATGCCAAACGGTCGTTGCTGCGATCGTCGGCGCTGCGGGCCTGCGGTCGACACTTACCGCGGCGCACGCGGGCAAGCGCATCCTGCTGGCGAACAAGGAATCGCTGGTACTGGCAGGC
>CADCUA010000039.1 GCA_902805755.1 uncultured Lysobacter sp. | reverse complement strand
GAGGCACCACCGTCTCCTGATCGCCATCCAGCATGACCCAGCCCGATCGAACACGGACGGTGCTGGGCGACTGGGGGTGGAGCCGCGATATGTAGAACCAGCAGCCAAGATCCACCACTTCGGCCTGCCCCACCGTGACCCGAACGTGGCCTGGAGGTGCCCACGCCCGTACCGCAACGGTCCCGCGCTCGAGTTCCAGGCGGTGGCGCCCGGTTCCTGTTTGCACCAGTCGCATCGACGAAGCCGGAGCCAGGGCGACGGTTCCGATCCCGCCCAGGCGCAGCTGGGCCGTCTGATCCGCTCGGGTGGTGATGCGCTCTCCTACTGCAAGTTCGAAGGTAACGGGCGCCAGGCCGGCGGTCTCGAGTTCGGAGCGCCAAGGCTTTCCCTCAGGCCACCACAGGTAGGCGAAGGTCGTCAGAGCCACTACGCCGGCCGTGCATGCAACCGCAGCCAGTCCTGTGCGCAACACCCGGTGGCTTGGGCGGCGAGGACGCGCTGTCAGGCCTGCCTCGCAGCGTGGGGCGGCATAGCGGAAGGCCTGGAGCTCGCGCTCGAGCGCCTCGATTTCAGGGTCACTGCCCTTCTTTAGCCACAGGTAGTCGTCAGGCGCGTTCATCGCTGCTCCCGTTGCCGATTCCAAGTTGCACGCGCAGCAGCTGCATCCCCGTATGCAGGTACACCCGGACCGTACCGTGCGACAGTCCGGTCGCGTCGGCGATCTCCGGTCCCGTCATCCCTTCTACCAGCCGCAACACCAGCACCTCACGGAACCGGTCAGGAAGCGCGTGAAGCGCCTGCAGCGTCTGCGAGACCTCTACGAGCTTCTCCGCGCCAGGCGAGTCGTGGGTGAGCTCGTCAACCGCGGATCCGTCGGACCGCGCCCGCTGCAACCGGACTACCCGCTCAAGTGCGCAGCGGCGCGTGATTGCCATGATCCAGCCGGGAAACGCCGAGGGGTCACGCAGCTGGCCCAAACGGTTCAAAACCGTTTCGAACACGTCCTGCACCGTGTCTTGTGCTTCGCTCGGAGACACGTACGCAAGGGCGCAGCCGTGTACCGCAGGAGCGAACCGACGGAACAACGTCGATTGCGCCGCACGGTCCCCGGCCTGTGCCTTCGTGACCATATCCTCGAGGCTGGGACAGATCGTGTGCTCTCCAATGACGCCTGGACGTTTCTTTCAAGAGGCCGGGCGGCACCGATGTGTTAACACCGAACCCATGGCGGACACCAGCTGTTCTGCAAACGGGAAGAGCGTCCAGGCTCGGATTTTCCGATACAGGTGGCAGAGTCCCTAGCTTCATGACGCACCC
>CADCUA010000038.1 GCA_902805755.1 uncultured Lysobacter sp. | reverse complement strand
GCGGTGGCGCGCGAAGGCATCCCGTGGCCGCAAGTCGATCACGGCGGGCGTTACGACTTCAGCCGCATCGATCCGCTGATCGAGGCGATGAACGCATCGCGCGTGCTGCCGATCTGGGACCTGTGCCATTACGGCTATCCCGACGATGCCGACCCGTTCCAGCCCGGGTTCGCGGATCGCTTCGCGCGTTACTGCCGCGCCGCGGCCGAGTACGTCGTGCCGCGAGTGCGCGGCCCGCATTTCTTCACGCCGATCAACGAGATCACGTTCTGGGGCTTCTGCGGCGGCGAATGGGGTTGGGCCGCCCCGTTCGGCAAGGACCGCGAGACGCGTGTTCGCTTTCGCCACATCCTGTGCGAAGCGGCCATTGCCGGCGTGCGCGCGATCCGCGAAGTGGCGCCCGACGCGCGCATGATCCATGTCGAGCCGGTCATCCAGATCGCGCCACCCAGGGACCGCCCCGACCTTGCGGACGAGGCCGAGCACGAGATGATCGAGGACGCGTGCTTCGCCTGGGACGTGCTGTACGGGCGCAAGCATCCCGAGCTCGGCGGCTCGCCGGAGGTGCTCGATATCGTGGGTGCGAATGCGTACTCGTTCGGCCAGATGGAATACCGCGAGCAGGGCCCGCACATGGCGCTGGAGCCGAATGACGAGCGCATCCAGCCGCTGTGCGATCTGCTCGAACGCGTATGGAAGCGTTACCACCGCCCGATGATCGTGTCGGAGACCAGCGGACTGCGCGAAGGCCGGCCCGCCTGGCTGAAAGACGTCATGGATGAATCGATGGCCGCGGTGAACCGCGGCATCGACCTGCATGGCATCTGCCTGTTTCCCGGTGTCGACATGCCGGACTGGCACACCGGCGAGTGGCTGCACAACGGCATCTGCGATCTCGTGGACGAGGGCGGCCGGCTGCGACGCGTGCCGTTCCAGCCTTACGTCGACGAGCTGCGCCGCTGGCAGAGGCTGCTCAATCGCGTGACCGAGCTCGATAGCGATCCGTTCAACGACCCGGTGGAACTGCAGGATGTGGTGGATGCCGCGCAGCGGCTGCAGGTGAAGGCCGACCAGAACTGGCACTGATGCGACTGCCGCGGAAGGTCACTGCGGCGTGACTGGTATTTTCGGCTCGCAATGATGTGGCCTGCCATACGCGAGTCGGCCGCGGACGTCGTCCTTCAAATATCGATGCATGCGCGCAGTGCGATTCATGCATCGCAGCCTGTGCAACCGCAGCCGTGCAGAGGAAAGCTGCACACGGCCCCGGTCATTCGACAGTTGATAACGCCGCGCGCAGTACCCTCGACTCCAGGTCATCCGATGGGAGTTTCCATGTCGCCACGCCTGCGCCTTCTGGCCTGCGCCGCAGCACTGTCGCTCGCCACCGCGTCCGCGGCCTCGACTGACGCCCCCACCTTTGGCGCGCAGCTGGAAGGCTTCGATTACGCGTATGAAGTCCGGCGTTTCGAGCTCACCTCGCAGGGCCAGACGCTGAGCATGGCGTATGTGGACCAGGCGCCGCGTGGCAGGCCGAACGGGCGAACCGTGGTGCTGCTGCATGGCAAGAACTTCTGCGCGGCCACGTGGGAACAGACAATCAACGAGCTGACCCGACGCGGCTATCGCGTGGTTGCGCCGGACCAGGTTGGATTCTGCAAATCCAGCAAACCCGCGGGCTATCAGTTCAGCCTCGACCAGCTCGCTTCGAACACGCATGCGCTGCTTGCATCACTCGAGGTCGAGCGCGCCGTTGTTGTGGGTCATTCGATGGGCGGCATGCTGGCCGCGCGCTTTGCACTGAACCACCCGAAGCAGGTCGAGCAGCTCGTGCTGGTCAATCCGATCGGCCTGGAGGACTGGCGCGCGAAGGGCGTGCCGTACGCAACGATCGACACGCTGCTCGAGCAGGAACTCAGAACGAGCTACGAAAGCATCAAGGCCTACCAGCTCAAGTATTACTACAGCGGCGTCTGGCAGCCGCGCTACGACCGGTGGGTGCGGATGCTGGCCGGCATGTACGCGGGTCCGGGCGGCCGCATCGTTGCACGCAACCAGGCGCAGACCTCGGAAATGATCTACACCCAGCCGGTCGTGCACGAGTTCGATCGCATTGTGGCACCGACGCTTCTGCTGATCGGCCAGAAGGACCGCACCGCGCCCGGTGCGAATCGCGCCGCGCCCGACGTGGCGAAGCGTCTGGGCGACTACCTCGCGCTTGGAAGGAACGCGGCGGATCGTATTCCGAACGCAACGCTGGTGGAGTTTGCCGAGCTCGGGCACTCACCGCAGGTCGAGTCGCCGAAACAGTTCCACGAGGCCCTGCTGCGCGGGATCGAACGGGGCACGCAAGCTAAGTGATCATGCCGATCCCAAGCGCATTGCCCGGCCGGCGGACGAGCCTATTGCCTGCCGGCGCCCGAGTTCTGATCGGTGGCTCGAGCGCATGCCTCGAATGATGTGAGGCCTCGTTGACTGCGCCTGTGCGACCTTGCTGGCACGGGGCCGCAGCGCTGCGCTCGTGCCCGGATCAGGCTGGGCTGGAGCACGACCGTGCAGTTCGGATCGACAGGTATCGGGGCGTTGCAGGCCGTGCTGAAGGGCATGGTGGATGCTGCCGTGGTCGTGCTCGATGTCGGCGGGACCATCCGGGTATGGAACACGGGCGCCGAGCGCCTTTTCCAGTGCCCGGTGGATCAGGTGATCGGGCAGCGCGAATCGGCCTATCTCATCGGCCCCGAGGCGATGGCCCAGGCTCTCGAGCAGGATCGGCTGGCTGCGCTTGCCGGTGAATCCGTCGCCTCCGTTCGCTGGTACGACAGCTTCAGTGGCGCGCGCCTGCTGATCGAAAGCACGCTTTCGCCCGTGCGCGATGACGATGGCAACATCGTCGCGCTCGTCCGCACACTGCTGGACCAGACCGCGCGCCACCGCCGTGAGCAGCAGATCGAGCAGCTGTCCCGCATCGACCCGCTGACGAACCTGCCGAACCGGGCGGCGTTCCACGAACGCATGCGCGAGGCCGAGGATACGGCCGCGCGGTACGGCGGCCGGCTCATCGTGCACATGATCGACCTGGACCACTTCAAGGCCGTCAACGACACGTTCGGGCATTCCACCGGGGATCTGGTGCTGCGTGAGGCGGCGCGCCGCATGAGCGCCGTGATCCGCACCGGCGACCTGCTGGCCCGGATCGGCGGAGATGAATTCGCGTTGCTCCAGACCAACGTGCAGGACCTGCAGAGCGGAGGCCGCGTGGCCGCGGAAGTCGTGCGGACCGTCTCGGAGCCTTACCTCGTACACGGCCAGGAAATCCTGATCGGCGCGAGCGTCGGCATCGCGGCCTATCCCGACAACGGCACCCGCATCGGGCAACTGCTGCGCATGGCCGATGTCGCGCTTTACCGCGCCAAGGCCGAGACGGGCGCGGGTTTCCAGTACTTCAACGTCCATATGGATGACGTCGCGCAGCAGCTGGGCCGGTCACAGGCGCTCGTGCGTCGCGCGGTCGAACGGCGTGCTTTCGCCCTGCACTACCAGCCGCAACTGGACGCGCACACCGGCCGGGTCGTCGGGCTGGAAGCGCTGCTGCGTTGCACCGACCCGGCGCTGTCGAAGTTCGGCACTGAGGCGATCGTCGCGGTCGCGGCACGGTGTGGACTCATGCGTCCTCTGGGCCGGTGGATTTTCGAGGAGGCGTGCGCGCAGGGATCACGATGGAGAAAGATGGGCCTGTTCACCGGGCGCATCTGCATCAACCGCTGCGCCTCCGAGCTGAGCGACCCGCACCTGCTTGAGCATGTGGAATCGTGCCTGCACGAGCACGAGCTGGATCCGCACCAGGTCGAGATCGAACTGACCGAGCACCAGCTCTACGACTTCCGCCACCAGGGCAGCGTGGTGCTGGCGCAACTGCGCGGAATGGGCCTGACCATCGCGATCGACGACTTCGGAACCGGCTATTCGTCGCTGAGCTATCTGTCCCGGCTCCCGGTCGATCGCATCAAGCTCGATCGCACGTTCGTCCAGCACCTGCCCGAGGATCGCCAGAACTCCGCGATCGCACGCGCGGTGCTGGGACTTGCGAAGACGCTGACGCTCGAGGTCGTCGCCGAGGGCGTGGAATCGGCCGAGCAGGCAGACTTCCTTCGCGATATCGGCTGCGATGCGATGCAGGGGTTCCTCTACAGTCGACCGTTACCGACGCAGGCCATGACCAACTGGCTTGCGCTGAACCGGGAGCGTGGCGTGCCTGCGATCGCTGCCGCGCCGCGGTCCTCGCTGCATTGACGGGTGCACGTGGAGCACGATCGTCTGGCCGGAGCGATTGGATCAAACCTGGCGCACACTGTGATCGCGCCCCGGAGGCCGGTATGCAGTCAAACAGGCACGCGCCGGGCAGATCGCAGCGCGGTGAGTCCGGCTCGCCTATCGGAGAACTTGTCACCGGATTGACTTGAAACGCG
>CADCUA010000037.1 GCA_902805755.1 uncultured Lysobacter sp. | reverse complement strand
CATGCAGCTGCAGGCTCTTGCGCAGCCCGCCGTTGTCGCCCACATCGGCAATCAGCAGATAGTCGCGGCCTTCATGGCGGAACGATGCGATGTCTTCCCAGTCCGTCTTCGGCACGCCTTCGATACGGAACGTCGCGCGTCGCTGTCCGCGTGTATTCACCGCGAACAGCCGCGCCGGATTGCCGCCATCGTCATGCAGCCAGAGGATGTCGCGATGCCGCCGCGACGCCGCGATCCCACTGATTTCATCGAGTTGCGGATCGATGAGCAGACCGGTCAGGCGCGCACCGGGTTGCGTGCCCGCGCCGTCGCTGCACGCGGCCAGCACCAGGCCGCACGCGAGCGCCGCCAATGCGCGCATTGCACGGATCGCACGCATCGAAGTAGGCGCGGGAAGCATTCGGGGAGGATCGCATGCGTCACGTGGAGGCCCAAGCACGTCGATGCTTTGGCGCCGCTAAACTGCGCGCCTGACCACTCCGGAGTCGCCCATGGTTTCGATCGGCACGCCCCTGTCGCCCCATGCCACACGCGTCCTGCTGCTCGGCTCGGGCGAGCTGGGCAAGGAAGTCGCGATCGAACTGCAGCGGCTCGGCGTCGAAGTGATCGCGGCCGATCGCTATGCCGACGCCCCGGCGATGCAGGTGGCGCACCGCAGTTATGTGCTGGACATGCTGGACGGCCGCGCGATCCGCGAGCTGATCGCGAGCGAGCGGCCGGACCTGATCGTGCCGGAGATCGAAGCGATCCATACGCAGACACTCGTCGAGCTGGAGCGCGAGTTCGCCGACCGCGGAACCACCACGCGCGTCGTGCCGACGGCACGCGCAACGCAGTTGACGATGGACCGCGAAGGCATCCGCCGCCTTGCGGCTGAAACGCTGGGCCTACCGGTCTCGGCCTACCGCTTCGTCGACACCGTGGAGGATTACCGCGATGCCATTGCGCAGGTCGGCCTGCCGTGCGTGGTCAAGCCGGTGATGTCCTCGTCGGGCAAGGGGCAGAGCACGGTGCGCGTGGACGCCGACATCGAGTCGGCCTGGGAATACGCGCAGACTGGCGGCCGTGCAGGCGCCGGGCGGGTGATTGTCGAAGGGTTCGTCGATTTCGAATACGAGATCACGCTGCTGACCGTGCGCCATGCCGGCGGCACTACGTTCTGCGAGCCGATCGGGCATCTGCAGCGCGACGGCGATTACCGCGAGAGCTGGCAGCCGCAGCCGATGAGTGCGCAGGCGCTTGCGCGCTCGCAGGACATCGCACGACGCATCACCGATGAGCTCGGTGGCTGGGGCGTGTTCGGCGTGGAGCTGTTCGTG
>CADCUA010000036.1 GCA_902805755.1 uncultured Lysobacter sp. | reverse complement strand
CGACGAGCTGATTGTCGACTTCGCAGATCCCGGGCGTCGCTCGGATGCGGCGGATCGGCTGGCGCGGCGACTCGCCGTGGACCAGGTCGTCCTGCTTGCTCGGGATGCGCGTCTCGGCATCCTGCTGCCCGCCGCCGGCATGCCGCGAACGCTTGCCGGCGGCCCCTTGTGGCGCCGGCTCCTGGGCGTCTGCATGGAGCCCGGCTGCCATCGTGGACAGGTCGACCTCCCGGTCGGTTCTGAGCGCACCGCCACCGCGCTGGCGTCGCACACTGTTGCAATGGTGCTCATCGGCGGTGACGTCGCCGATGACGACCGTGAACAGATCGCTCGCGTCCTGCCATTGCTGGAAGCACTTGTGGCGGCCGAAAGCCGCGCAGTGGATGCCGATTCCCGGGTGGCTGAAGCCTTGGCGGGCACGCAGCGGGCGACATCACTCGCCGCCGCGCTTGAAGCTGCGCGTGCAGAGGCCTCAAGGTTGAACGCCCAGCTGCGCGAGGAGCACGAGCGCAAGGACGACTTCCTGGCAATGCTTGCTCACGAGCTGCGCAACCCACTGGCTCCGATCACCCACTCCGTCGAGATCCTCCGCAGTTCGAGCATTCCCGAGGACGTCCGCACCCGGCTGCTCGATGTCATTGCGCGACAGTCCAGGCAACTCTCCCGACTGGTGGAAGATCTGCTCGATGTCTCCCGCGTCAGTCGCGGGCGAATCGAGCTGCGGCGGGAGCCTGTCGATCTGCGCGCGGTCGTGCAGGCGGCGGTCGATGCCAGCCAACCCGTCGTCGCTTCGCGCGAACATGCCCTGCGCATCGCGGTATCGGTTTCGCCGTTGTGGGTGGACGGCGATGAGCAGCGGCTCACGCAGGTCTTTTCGAACCTGCTCCACAACGCGGCAAAGTACACTGAACCCGGTGGTCGAATCGAAGCCGATGCGTCGATCGACGGCGATCAGGTGGTGGTGTCGATCGCGGACAATGGAATCGGCATCGAGCCGCAAATGCTGGGTCGCGTGTTCGACCTGTTCACCCAGGCGCCCGTCTCACTGGACCGCTCTGACGGCGGCCTCGGGATCGGGCTGACGCTGGTACGCAGCCTGGTGCAAATGCACGGCGGCACGGTGGAAGCGGTCAGCCCTGGAGTGGGGTGCGGCAGCACTTTTACGGTTCGCCTGCCCCGCGCGGAAGCTCCGGCGGATGCCGAGCAAGCCAGCGGCAATGGCAGCCGTTCAACCGACCGTCCGGCACGGGGGCTGCGCGTGTTGGTAGTGGACGACAATCGCGACTCGGCGCAGACGCTTGGCGAGCTGTTACAGATCGC
>CADCUA010000035.1 GCA_902805755.1 uncultured Lysobacter sp. | reverse complement strand
GAGCGAACGGTTGCTCGCCTCGGCCGCCGCCATGCACGCCGCATCGGATGCCGGATCGGCGCCGGGTTCGGTGAAATCCTGGGTCATGGTGCAATGGTAAACTCCGCGCCCCCGGCCACGCTCTGTCGTGCCACTGCCGGGCGCTCTTTACTCCCGTCAGCCGTTCCCTCCCCTCTCTTTCGAGGCCTTCGCCCATGCAGAAACCCGCCGTCACCCTCATGGTCAAGGCCGCTCGCGCCGCCGGCAACGTGCTGTTGCGTCACATGCACCGCCTCGAGTCGCTGAACGTGGTCGAGAAGGGCCGGATGGACTACGCGAGTGAAGTCGATGGCCTGGCCGAGAAGGAAATCATCAAGGAATTCCGCCGCGCGACGCCGGACTACGCGATCCTCGGCGAAGAAAGCGGCCCACTGAATTCCAGCCCGCATGCGCGCTACACCTGGGTAATCGACCCGCTCGACGGCACCAGCAACTACCTGCACGGGATCCCCCACTTCTGCGTGTCGATTGCACTGGTCGAAAACGGCGAGCCGATCCATGGCGTGATCTTCGATCCGCTGCGCAACGAACTGTTCACCTCCAGCCGCGGCAGCGGCACGACGCTCAACGACAAGCGCGTGCGCGTCACCGAGCGCAAGGACCTCAACGGCGCGATGCTGATCACCGGGTTCCCGCCGCGCGAGCGTGCACGCGCCAGCGAGCACCTGAAGTGCCTGGACGTGCTGCTGACCGAAGCCGAGGACATCCGTCGCACCGGCTCGGCCGCATTGGACCTGGCCTACGTCGCCGCGGGCCGCGTGGACGGCTACTTCGAGGCCGGCGTCAAGCCATGGGACATCGCGGCCGGTGCACTGATGGTGCGCGAGGCCGGCGGCAAGGTGGTCGATTTCCGCGGTCGCAGCACCGGGCCGATGGACAACCGCGGCCTTGCCGGTCGTCCGCTCGTGGCGGGCAACCTCAAGATTGCCGACGCGCTGCAGACGAAGATCGTCAATACCGGTTACGCAGCCGCGTTCGACTGAGCTTTTACCGCTCGAGGCGTAAAGCGGCGCCTGGGGTTGAGGCACACCCGCGATCGCAGCCGGACTGTGCGGGCGATGGCGTCCAGGAACGCCTCGCTGGCGTCGTCGAAGAGCAGGTGGGCCTCGTCGAAGAAGAACACCAGCTTGGGCCGGTCGACGTCGCCGACCTCGGGCAGGTCCTGGAACAGGTCGGCCAGCAACCAGAGCAGGAACGTCGAGAACAGCTGCGGCTTGTCCTGCACCGCCGCCAGCCCCATCACCGACAGCACGCCCCGGCCGTCCGGTGCCAGGCGCAGCAG
>CADCUA010000034.1 GCA_902805755.1 uncultured Lysobacter sp. | reverse complement strand
GCACGTCGGTATCGTCGCGTTCGTGGTGCTGGGCGCGGCGCTGATTGCGGTCGGAGGCCGGCGCCGCTGGCGCTGGGTGCACGGTTTCGCCTGGCGCGTGACGCATGTGCTTTTGATGGTGTTCATCGCCGCACAGGCGTGGCTCGGAGCCCTGTGTCCGCTGACGCTGTGGGAACAGGCGCTTCGCCAGCGCGCCGGGCAGGCGGTGTACAGCGAATCGTTCATCGAACACTGGCTGTCGCGACTGATCTTCTTCGAGGCGCCGTGGTGGATCTTCGTCGCCGCGTACACCGGCTTTGCCGCGCTGGTCATCGTTGCCTGGCGCCTCGTGCCGCCGCGGCGACGCATGCGTCGCTGAGCAGGCTTGTGTGCTCGAGCCTTGCGGGGCGACGCAACGTCATCATGCCGATCTCGCGGAAGACTAACGTCGCACCTGCCAGCCTGCACCTGCGCCGCGTTACCGGACGGCGCAGTCATCAGGAGCATCCCATGAACAAGCAGAAACCCTCTTCGCTGGAATACGAAGGCGGCACCGCGAGCGGCAACCACGCACCGATGGGCGACACCGGCGACGAGCGCGGCACCGGGAACCGCATCCATAACCTCGATCTGCAGGAACGCGGCGAATCGATCGAGGATCACCAGCGCGATCGCAACAGCAAGGGCGTTGCCGACGGTTACGACGATTCCGTTGAAGGCCGCAAGGGCGGCGGGGATCGCGATTACCTCGGCGTCACCCGCGGCGACTGATTGGACGCACGAATGCCCGGGGCACGGCGAGTCACGTGCCTCGGGCGATGTCGTGCACGCGTGTGATCAACTGTCCGCGCAAAATGCCAAGTGCTTACCGCATTGCGTCCATGCGGAACCCTGCGGCAACAACCGGCCATCGCGCGTGGCGTATGCCGGCAATTCTCCAGCAAGCGCAAGCAGGTTCAGCCACCGCACGGGTTCGCAACGCCGGGCCTCACAGTGCCACGCGTAGGGTTTGGGCCGGGTCCGCTGCAACGGACGTTCCGCTGATCTTTTATCGCGCTGGAGGTATACCGTGTCCACATCCAATTTCCTGCGGCCGCTTTCACTCGGCGCTGCACTTGCCATTGCGCTTGTCGCAACCCCCGCAGCGGCCGACTCATCCAACAAGTGGCGCATCCAGGTGAGCAGCGATGCCGACAGTAGCGGCGTCATCGTGTTCGACCTGCTCCCGAAAAGAGGCGTGCCATCGCGTGTCACCGTGCGCGTGCCGGACGACACCGACGAGAACGACATCGCCGACCTGATCCGCGATGCGATGCGGGCGCAACTGGGCGATGCATACGACGTC
>CADCUA010000033.1 GCA_902805755.1 uncultured Lysobacter sp. | reverse complement strand
GGCGGCCACCAATGAGGCTCCACCGATCAACCCGCCATCGACGTCCGGCTGCGCGAACAGCGCGGCGGCATTGTCGGCCTTTACGCTACCGCCGTACAGGATCGGAAGCGAGTCAGCCATTCTAACACCGCGCTGCGAAAGTTCGCTACGGATGAACGAGTGAACCTGCTGCACCTGCTCTGGGGACGCGGTCTTGCCCGTACCGATCGCCCACACCGGCTCGTACGCAATGATTGCATCGTCAAACATCTCTGCACCGCCGAGCTCGAACAGGGGCTCAAGCTGCTGCTCAAGGCGCCATTGCGTCTGCCCGTCTTCGCGCTGGCTCAGCGTTTCGCCGATGCACAGGATCGGCGTGAGACCCGCCTGCTTCGCTGCGAGGAACTTGCGCGCGACGACCTCGCTCGTTTCACCGTGGTACTGGCGACGCTCCGAGTGACCTACGAGCCCGTAACGCGCGCCGACCTCGGCGAGCATGGTTGCCGATACCTCTCCCGTGAATGCGCCCTTCTGGTTCGCGCTTACGTCCTGCGCGCCGAACAACAGGCCGCTGGTCGCGTAGTGACTCGCGAGCTCCGCCAGATACGGAAGTGGCGGCAGGATGATCTGCTCAACGCCCCGTCGACCGCCGGACGTTGCAACGGCATCGAGCAGCGCGTGCGCGAATTGGCGGTCCCCGTGCAACTTCCAGTTACCGGCTACGATCCTGCGGCGCATCGGACGCTCCTGATGTAAGGGCGCGCAGTTTAACGCAGGCGTTGCAGGCAACTGTTGACGCAATGTTGCGAGCGATCGGATTTCACCGTACGCGCGCAAGGTGGACGCGAGGCTTTGACCAGTCCGCGTACAACGACTCGACCATGACAATGCCGTTGAAGGGCCTGCCGCCGATTGAAAACCCGGACGCCTGCGCGTTGATTCTCGGCAGCATGCCGGGAGGCATGTCGTTGACCAAGGGTCGGTACTACGCGCACCCGCAGAACCGTTTCTGGTCATACATGGGACAACTGGTCGGCGCAGGCCCGGAGCTTGCCTATGAAGCGCGCCTGGAAGTACTGAAACAGGCGGGCGTCGCGCTATGGGACGTGCTCGCCGAGTGCGAGCGCGAAGGCAGCCTCGACAGTGCGATCCGCGCCGAGGTTACGAACGACTTCCGCGGATTCCTCGCGGCCCATCCGAAGCTTCGCTACGTGCTGTTCAACGGAGCCAAGGCGGAGCAGAGCTTCCGGCGCTACGCATTGCCGCGACTCGACGGCCTGGAGCTGCACCTGCACCGCCTGCCATCAACGAGTCCGGCAAACATGTCGCAGGACGAACAGATGAAGCT
>CADCUA010000032.1 GCA_902805755.1 uncultured Lysobacter sp. | reverse complement strand
CGTAGCCACGGTTCCGATCCGCCACTGGCTCGCAGGCAACGTGCCTGCGAACACGCAGCACGTGCGTTCCGACATCACCTCGCCGGCCGGCCAGGAAATGATGCGTGTCTTCGCCGAAGCGGTCGCGAAGATGAGGGCACTGCCCGGCAAGCGGCCGCAGGGCTGGCTGTGGCAGTGGTACACGCACTTCGTCAACGGCAACACCACCAAGCTCGACGAGATCAATCGCCTGCTCGGCGGTACCGGCACCACGCTGGGCCGCTTTGCCGAGGAAACCTGGAACACCTGCCAGTCACACGCCGGACAGGACCCGAACCATTTCCTGCCCTGGCATCGGGCCTATGTGTACTTCTTCGAGCAGATCTGCCGCGAGGTCACGGGCCGATACGACTTCGCGCTGCCCTACTGGAACTACACCTCCTACGACCCGGCCAAGCGCGGCGTCCTGCCGGTCGAATTCCGCCTGCCGAACGATCCGCTGTTCGGCACGCTGTACCGCAGCCTGCGCACAACCCTTGCGAACTCCGGACAGCCGATCCACCAGGGCCAGACCGGCGATCCGATGGACATCAGCGCCGCGATGTCGAACCCCAATTACAGCACCATCGGCAGCGTGCAGGGTTTCTGCCGCGCGATCGACTCGGGCGTGCACGGGCGCATCCACGTGCTCACCGGCACCAGCAAGAACATGGGCAAGATCTCCTACGCCGCGCAGGACGCGCTGTTCTGGGTGCATCACGTCAACGTCGACCGCATGTGGGCGAGCTGGAACCGCAACGGCAACGCGAATCCCACCACGGGCACCTGGCTCGACAGGACGTTCATCTTTGCTGACGGCAAGGCGCAACGTGTCTCCGCAACGCTGCGCGACTTCATGGACACGGACACCTTGGGCTACACCTACGACCGGCTGATCGGTCCGGACGGCAAGGAGGACAGCATCATGGTGGCCAGCGCAAGCAGCGCGCGCTCCACATCGGGTCCGGCCACGCGCACGCCCGAACGGGTGGGCGCCGCGTCCTCGGTCGAGCTGGGTGCGCAACCCGCGCGCGCGACCATCGTGCTCGACTCGGGCAAGCCGGCCGACGCGCTCGATCCGACCGGACAGCGCCGCAGCTATCTCGTCGTGAAAGACCTGCACACCTGGGAGCAGCCGGAAGTGCTGTACCACGTGCATGTCACGCGCCGCGGCAGCAGGCCGGACGCGTCCACCTACGCGGGTGCGATCAACTTCTTCGACGCCGAGTTCCATGACCACGGCCAGTCGGAACTCGACCAGGCGCTGGGCGAGAACTTCTACAGCTTCGACGTCACCGAAGTGCTCAAGC
>CADCUA010000031.1 GCA_902805755.1 uncultured Lysobacter sp. | reverse complement strand
TGCTCGGCGCCCCGCCGCTGCTCGCCGTGCTCGCCGTCGGCGTGCTGGTCGGTATCATCCAGGCCGCGACCCAGATCAACGAACAGACGATCGGCTTCGTGGTGAAGGCGATCGCGCTGACCGCGACGCTCGCACTGACCGGGCATTTCCTGCTGGGCCGGCTGGTCGCGTTCACGACCGAACTGTTCCAGCGCATCCCGCATCTGATCGGCTGACACCGATGGGCGCGAGGTTGCGTGCTGCCGGTCCCGGCCGTCGCTGATGGACACCGTCACGCTCACCACGGTCGGCGGGCTGAACCTGTTCGGCATGCTCGCCACCGTGCTGTGGCATGCGATCCGTATCGGCGCGGCGTTCCAGGCGCTGCCTATGATCGGCGGCCGCGCGCTGCCTGCACGTTCGCGTCTGATCCTCACGCTTGCGATTTCCGCCGCGATGTCCAGCCTGCTGCCGACGCCGCCACCGGCCGCAGTCGATGCGGTCACCGTGTTGAACGTGATGCGCGAGTTCCTGGTCGGCATTTCGATCGGGCTGATGCTGCGCATGGCGTTCGAGGCCGGGCAGCTGGCCGGTGAGCTGGTCAGCCAGGGCATGGGCCTGTCGTTCGCGACGATGGCCGACCCGCTCAGCGGCGCGTCCTCGCCGGTGCTGTCGCAGTGGTTCTATCTCAGCTTCGGGCTGCTGTTCTTCACGGTCGATGGCCATCTCGCGCTGGTGCAGCTTCTGTTCGAAAGCTATACCGCGCTGCCGATCGGCCAGCCCATCGCCGATCTGCAGGCGTTCTTCAGCACGCTGCCGACGTTCTTCGCGATCGCGATGCGCACCGGCCTGCTGCTCGCGCTGCCGGTGATGATGGCGCTGCTCGCGGTCAACCTCGCGTTCGGCGTGCTGTCCAAGGCGGCCTCGCAGCTCAGCCCGATGGCGATCGGCATGCCGGTCGCGCTGCTGGTCGGGCTGTTGCTGCTGTCGCTCGTGGCACGGGAACTGCAGGGCCCGGTGCAGCGGCTGTTCGAGGAGGCGTTCCTCGCGGCCCGCGCACTCACCGGGTAGAGCATGTCTGAGCAGGACAAGGACGACAAAACCGAACTCCCATCCGAAAAACGGTTGCGGGACGCGCGCGAACGCGGCGACGTCCCGCGTTCGCGTGAGCTGGGCAACGTGGCGGTGCTGGGCTGCGCGATTCTCGCGTTGATGGTGACCGGACCGGGCATGGCCGATGCGTCGCGCGGCTGGTTGCGCGATGCGCTGCGCTTCGAGCCCGCGCTGCTGGGCCAGCCTGACCGCCTTCCGGCCTATGCCGCGGCGCTGTTCGGAAAACTGCTGCTGCCG
>CADCUA010000030.1 GCA_902805755.1 uncultured Lysobacter sp. | reverse complement strand
TATGTAGGGTGGTGCGGCTCCACTGGGCAAGACGATCAGCCTGCGTCATCTGTGCCGCCCACGCGTTCAAACCACGGTGATGCTGCCCGTGCGTCTGCTCGTCTACTGGTTGAACGCGTGGGCGGCGCATACGGCGCAGAGGAATCACACCGCCGGGTGGAGCCGCGCCACCCTACGACCCGAAACATCCAGACGCAAAAAAGGCGGGCACGCTTGCGCGGCCCGCCAAGGGGAAATCAATGCAGGAGAAGCCGGCTTATTCGTCGTCGGCGACCAGCTTGGCCTTCTTCAGCATGCGCTTGGCCTCCTGCCGTTCGCTGGAGAGCGGCTTGGCATGTGCCCCGGCGGCCCTGGCCTTGGCCAGCGCCGCGATCGGGTTGCGCGGCTTGCCGAATTGCTGGGACGGCTCCACCCGCAGCCGCATTTTTTGCCGCGTCGCCAGTGCCTTGTTTGCCATCGCCAGTCCTCCTCGTCAAAAATTAAAGTACATACCTCGACAGGTCTTCGTTGACCGACAGTGCGTCGAGCCGTCCGTTGACGTAGGCGGCGTCGATCGTGACCGTCTGGTCCGTGGTGGCGCCGGCCGTGAACGAGACTTCCTCGAGCAGCTTTTCCATCACCGTGTACAGGCGGCGCGCGCCGATGTTCTCCATGCGCTCGTTGACCGAAAACGCGATCTCGGCCAGGCGGTGGATGCCATCAATGGTGAAATCGACCTTCACGCCTTCGGTGCCCAAGAGCGCTTCGTACTGCTTGGTCAGGCTGGCGTCGGTCGAGGTCAGGATGCTCTTGAAGTCCTCGATCGACAGCGATTCCAGCTCGACGCGGATCGGGAAGCGGCCCTGCAGCTCCGGGATCAGGTCCGAGGGCTTGGACAGGTGGAACGCGCCCGAGGCGATGAACAGGATGTGGTCGGTCTTGATCATGCCGTACTTGGTGTTCACCGTCGTGCCCTCGACCAGCGGCAGCAGGTCGCGCTGCACGCCGGCGCGCGAGACGTCGGCGCCGCCGTGTTCGGAACGGGTGGCGATCTTGTCGATCTCGTCCAGGAACACGATGCCGTTCTGCTCGACGTTGGCGATCGCCTTCTGCTTCAGCTCGTCCTCGTTGACGAGCTTGGCGGCTTCCTCGTCGACCAGCAGCTTCATCGCGTCCTTGATCTTCATCTTGCGCGGCTTCTTGCGCGCGTTGCCGACGCCGGCGAACATCGACTTGATCTGCTCGGTCATTTCTTCCATGCCCGGCGGCGCCATGATTTCCATCTGCGGCGCCGCGTCGGCCACGTCGATCTCGATCTCGCGGTCGTCGAGCGAGCCTTCGCGCAGGCGCT
>CADCUA010000029.1 GCA_902805755.1 uncultured Lysobacter sp. | reverse complement strand
TAACATGGCACTCAACTCCGCGGTGACGGTCGACGGCGGCGAGATCGGGCGCGCGCAGGCGGTGCAGGCGCAGGCGGCCGGGCTGGCGCCGCACACCGATTTCAACCCGGTGCTGCTCAAACCGAATACCGATACCGGCGCGCAGGTCATCATCCACGGCCGCGCGATCGGCAACATGGATGCGCGCGGCTACCACGACTACAAGCGCATCGCGTTCGATGCGGTGATGGCGTCGCATGCGCGGCTGGTGTCGCGCTATGACGCGGTCATCGTCGAGGGCGCGGGCAGCCCGGCCGAAATCAACCTGCGTGATCGCGACATCGCGAACATGGGCTATGCCGAAGCCGTCGACTGCCCGGTGATTCTGATCGCCGACATCGACCGCGGCGGCGTGTTCGCCCATCTCGTCGGCACGCTTGCGTTGCTCTCGCCAAGCGAGCGCGCACGTGTCGTCGGCTTCGTCATCAACCGCTTCCGTGGCGATATCGCGCTGCTGCAATCCGGACTGGACTGGCTGCAGCGCGAAACCGGCAAGCCGGTGCTAGGTGTGCTGCCTTATCTACAGGGGCTGCATCTCGAAGCGGAGGACGCATTGCCGCGGGAAAGCGCTTCGAAGGCCGACCGCCGCCTGCGCGTAGCCGTGCCGGTGCTGCCGCGCATCAGCAACCACACCGACTTCGACGCGCTGCGCGCACATCCGCAGGTCGAACTGGTGTTCGTGCCGCCCGGCGAGACGCCGCCGCCATGCGACCTCATCGTCCTGCCCGGCTCGAAGTCCACGCGCGGCGACCTGGACAGCCTGCGTGCGCATGGCTGGGAGGAAGCGATCCTGCGCCACCTGCGCTACGGCGGCCGCGTGCTCGGCATTTGCGGTGGTCTGCAGATGCTCGGTCGCGCGGTGCATGACCCGCTCGGCATCGAGGGCGCGCCGGGCTCGAGTGCAGGCCTGGGCTGGCTCGATCTGGAAACGACGCTCGCGCCGACCAAGCAGTTGCGCGACGCTGCTGGGCGCCTGGCCTTGCCCGACGCGGATGCACCGGTGCGCGGCTATGAGATCCATTGCGGCATCAGCACCGGCGCGGCGCTGGAGCGGTCGTTTGCGCGACTCGATGACGGCAGGCTCGATGGCGCCTGCTCCGAAGACGGACGCGTGCTGGGCACCTATCTGCACGGCGTGTTCGATGACCCCGCCGCGCTTGAGGCCCTGCTGCAATGGGCCGGCCTGCGCGATGCGGCGCCGCTGGACATGCATGCCCTGCGCGAAGCAAGCCTCGAGCGGTTGGCGGACATGGTGGACGCGCATCTGGACACCGATGCGCTGCTTCGGCTGCTTGCACCGGAGGCCGCATGCGCAGCCTGATCCTCGGCGGCGCGCGTTCCGGCAAGAGCGCGTTGGCCGAGCGCTGGGCTGCCGATAGCCGTCTGGACGTCGTCTATATCGCGACCGCCGAACGCCGCGACGGCGAGATGGATGCCCGCATCGACACGCACCGTGCACGCCGGCCGGCGCACTGGGCCTGCGTGGAAACGCCGCTTGCATTGGCCGATGCCTTGAATGACCACGGTGGCGACGGTCGCTGCGTACTGGTCGATTGCCTGACGCTGTGGCTGTCGAATGTGCTCGCGCTCGATGATGCGCAACGCTTCGTAAGCGAGCGCGATGCGCTGCTGGATGCCGTGGCAGGCGCACGCGGCGAATTGCTGCTGGTCAGCAACGAGGTCGGCCTCGGCATCGTGCCGATGGGCGAGTTGACGCGTCGCTTCGTCGACGAGGCGGGGCGTCTGCACCAGGCGCTGGCCACGCGATGCGAGCGCGTGGTGTTCACCGCCGCTGGTCTGCCGCTTTATCTGAAGGGAACTGCATGAACGGATGTGTTGCCGAAATGACGCACGCGCTAGCCGCGCAGGCCGCATGGTGGCGGGCGGAGTGCCCGGCGCCGGACGCTTCGAGTGCCGATGTCGCACGCGCGCGGCAGGGTCAGCTGACCAAGCCGCCCGGCTCGCTGGGCGAGCTCGAGCACATAGCCGTGCAACTGGCCGCGCTGCAGGCCACTGCAACGCCCGGCGCCGACCGCGTCTGGATCAGCGTGTTCGCTGGCGACCATGGCGTGGCCGGCGAAGGCGTCAGCGCATTTCCGCAGGCGGTGACCGGTGAAATGGTGCGAAATTTCGCGACCGGCGGCGCGGCAATCAGTGTGCTGGCACGCACACTCGGTGCGACGCTCGAGGTAGTGAACCTGGGCACGGTGAATGATCCGGGCGATGTCGCCGGGGTGCGCCGCGCGATCATCGCGCCGTGTACGCAGAACTTCTGCGAGCAGCCCGCGATGACCGACGCGCAACTGCACGCGGCGCTCGCGGCAGGCGGGCACAGCGTGCAGGCCGCCGTCGCCGCGCACACGCAGCTGTTCATCGGCGGCGAGATGGGCATAGGCAACACGACGGCCGCCGCGGCGCTTGCGTGCGCATTGCTGGGCATGCCGGCGACGGCACTGGCCGGTGCGGGCACTGGCCTGGACAACGCGGGCATTTCGCGCAAGGCGCAGGTGATCGAGCGTGCGCTTGCACGGCACGCCGGCGATGACTCGGCTTCGCGGCTGCTCGCGTGCCTGGGCGGGTTCGAAATCGCCGCGCTGGCCGGTGCGTACATCGCCGCTGCGCAGTCGCGGCTGCCCGTGCTTGTGGACGGTTTCATCGCCACCGCGGCGGCGCTGGCGGCCGTGCGCATCAATCCCGGCTGTCGCGCATGGATGCTGTTCGCGCACCGCTCGCACGAGCAGGGACATGCGGCGCTGCTGCAGACGCTGGACGCACGGCCGCTGCTGGACCTGGGCCTGCGGCTGGGCGAAGGCAGCGGCGCAGCGATTGCGGTCCCATTGCTTCGCAGTGCCTGCGAGCTGCACAACGGCATGGCGACGTTCGCGCAGGCCGGGGTATCGAACGCATGACCGCAGGCCACGCGACGGCCCGCATCGAGCTGCTGCGCCACGGCGACACCGGCCAGCGCAGTTATCGCGGACAACTAGACGATGCGCTGACCGAGCTCGGCTGGAGCCAGCTGCGCGAGGCGGTCATCGGGCATGGATGGGACCGCATCATCGCCTCCCCGATGCAGCGGTGTGCCGCATTCGCGCAGGAGCTGGCGCAGGCGCGCGGCCTGCCACTGACGCTGGATGCGCGCCTGATGGAGTACCACTTCGGCGACTGGCAGGGCGTCCCGATCGAGGATCTGGCCGAGCAGCAGGGCGACGCGCTCGGCCGCTTCTGGGCCGATCCGGTCGCGAACCCGCCACCGGGTGCGGAAACGTTCGCCGCGTTCGGCCGTCGCCTGAGCGCGGCACTGGACGACATCGCACGCACCTGCGGTGGCCAGCGCACGCTGGTGGTCACGCACGGCGGCGCGATCCGGTTGCTGCGCTGCATCGCCGAGGCGCGCGATTTCGGCGACATGGCCGGTATCGATGTGCCGCACGCGTCGCTGCATACCGTGGCGTGGCCTGTGACACAGCCGAAAACGGCCGATTGTATGGACACGGTTCCCGGCTGATGCGCGGCCTGCTGGTCGCGGTCGGGTTCCTCACACGCATTCCAGTGCCTGTTCGCGTGTTCGCGGATGCGCGTGCGCAGTCCGCATCGCTGGCGTGGTACCCGGCCGTTGGTCTGCTGCTGGGCGCACTGCTGAGCGCGCTGGCGTGGCTGCTCGCCGATGCGCCACCGTTGCTGGCCGCCGCGTTGGTGCTGCTTGCATGGATCGGCCTCACCGGCGCCTTGCACCTGGACGGCCTCGCCGACAGCGCGGATGCGTGGGTCGGCGGTCTCGGCGATCGCGAACGCACGCTGTCGATCATGAAAGACCCGCGTTGCGGGCCGGCGGGCGTGGTCGCGCTGGTTGCCGTGCTGCTGCTGAAGTTCGCCGCACTGGCGAGCCTGCCGCGGGACGCATGGTTGCTGCTGCTCGTGCCGCCGTTGCTCGGGCGCACCGCGCTCACCGCCGCGTTCGTGTGCACGCCCTATGTGCGCGCCGCCGGGCTCGGCTCGATGCTGGTGTCGGCGTCGCGGGTGCGCGGGCTTGGTGCGATCACGGTGGCGGTGCTCGGTGTCGCGTTTGCGTTTGGCGTTGCGGGCGTGATCGCAGGCGCCACAGCGATCACGCTCTTCGCGTTGTGGCGGCGTGGCTGCATGCGGCGGATTGGGGGGTTCACGGGCGACACGGCAGGCGCGCTGGCCGAGGTGACCGAAGCGGCAGTGCTTGTAGCGCTGGTGTTCACGGCCTAGTACACGCACAGCGGACTATGCGTGGCAATCGCACCTTGATTCGGTGATCCGCAAGAGCCGTGTTGGAATTGGGCGCCAAGCGAATGTCCGCACGCATCGATTAGGCGTCCGGATACGGTGCACTACGGCCGGGCACATGTGCGCACGGCCGATCGAGGTCACCAGCGATAGCGCACGTTGCCGTAGACGAATGCGCCGTTGAAACCGAATGGAGACGCTGCGCTGTA
>CADCUA010000028.1 GCA_902805755.1 uncultured Lysobacter sp. | reverse complement strand
ATCCGGCTGGGCAGCGCCGACGAGGTGCGCGCAGCGCATGCCGGCCTCGCCAGGAGCGGTCTGGTGCACCTGGCCGCGCCTCAACGCCCAGCATTGCTCCGGCTGGACGAGGTCGGCGCTCGCTGAGGCCGGCGTGCCGAACATGGCCGACGTCTCCGCAAGGTTCTGCGACTCACGAAGCGTGTAGCAGCGGCCGCCAGCCGCGGGCAGCAGATCGGTCGCCACGCTCGAGGTGAGCGTCATCGCTTCCTCGACGGTCTGGCAGCTCTGCAGCAGGCTTGCATACGAGCCGAGCCTGCGGCGCTGTTCCGACAGCCGGTCGCGATGGATCGCGGTGGCTTCAAGCGCGCGCATCGAGTCGCGCGCCTGCGCTTCGAGTTCCCGCACGCGGCGGTTTTCGCGCGTCAGGCCCGCCAGCAGCACGCCGAGCAGGCCGAGCGGCAGCAGCGTCCCGGCCACGACGAACGCGGTAAGCATGCGCACCTGGCGCGTGGTCGTAGCTTCGCGCTCGGCAAGCACCGCGCGCTCCGCGCGTTCGAGGTCGTCGTGTGCTTGGACCACCGCCCGCATGAGCGTCGCGCCCTGGCCGGCAGCAGTCAGCGCGCGTGCCCGCGCAGCGCCCTCGCGGCCCTGTACGTCGACCAGGTATTGCAGTTCCGCGAGCCGCTCGGCTGCGCGCTTGCGCATCTCGAGGGCAAGGGACGTGCGCTGCGGGCTGTCGGACACCAGCGCGAGCAGTTCGTCCGATTGGCGGGTGACACGCGGTGCGGCGACGAGGTATTCGGCGTGGTGTGCCGCCGACACCGTCAGCCGATAGGCGCGTGCAGCGGACTCCGCAGCGAGCACGCTGGTTTCGACTTCCTCGTTCTTCGCGAGCACTTCGTAGGAATGCTCCACCCATTCCGCCGAGCGCGCGAAACGCACGATGCCCCAGACCGACGCCACGCCGACGCCGACCAGCAGCGCGAGCGCGAGCAGGAAGGTCGGTGTGCGGAATCGGGCGGGGTTCGGGTGATGGGGCATCGGTCGCCTGCGAGGCTTCTGGGCCACGCGCCGGGGCCGGTCGCCCGTACGCGGCTCGCGAGTGTGCCGCGAACCACGTCCGACTTTGCGCGCGGCGGGGTCGGTTTGCCGAGTCCGTCACGCAATGGCGGCGCTTTGTGCACTGCGGTAGGCTCTCCGGCCCACTGAAACCCGCCGCCGCCGTGACCACCGAAGCCGCATCGTCCGCGTCACCGACCTCCGAACCGCGCAGCTTCGAGCCGCAGGCCGTCGAGGCCGCCGCCCAGCGGTTCTGGGATACCATCCGCGCGTTCGAGGTCGACGAGTCGTCGGAC
>CADCUA010000027.1 GCA_902805755.1 uncultured Lysobacter sp. | reverse complement strand
GAAAGACGCTGGAGCCGTACCAGGTCGATGGCATGGTGCAGACGGTGCGCGGCGCCGGCTACCGGTTTTCGGCCTCGCCTGCGGGCTGATGCGCGGCCGCTCTGCGCTGCGCCTTCATCGGCGCACCCACTAGACTCGAGCCCATGCCGCCACGAACCCGTTCCGCCTGGTTGCGCACGCTTGGCCAGCTTCTGCTGGTACTTGGGGGCGCCGTCGTGGTCGGGCTTGCGGTTCGACAGGCCTGGGCGGTGGTCGCCTGCGTCGCACTGGCGGTCGTCGCATGGCATTACTGGCGACTGCGTCGCCTGCTGCTGCAACTGACCGCGCGCAAGCGCCTGGCGCCGCCGCTGGGCGACGGAGTGTGGAACGAACTCGACCGCCTGCTGTATCGCGGTCAGGCAGAGAAGCGCGGACGAAAACGGCGCCTTATCCAGATGCTGAGCGCTTACCGCGCCGCGGCCGCGGCATTGCCGGATGCGATCGTCATCGTCGACCGCAACAGCCAGCGCGTGCAGTGGTTCAACGAGGCCAGCACTTCGCTGCTCGGCCTGCGTTACCCCCACGACATCGGTGCGCCGCTGTCCGAACGCCTGCAGCCGCTGCCGCTTGCGCATTGGCTGTCCGCGGGCCGCCATGCCGAGCCGATGGAAACGCGATCGCCGGTCAATGCGTCCATGACCCTGAGCCTGCGGCTGATCCCGTATTCGGAATCGCTGTGGATGCTGGTCGCGCGCGACGTGACCCGGCTGTTGCAGCTCGAACAGATGCGGCGAGATTTCGTCGCCAACGTCTCGCACGAACTGCGCACGCCGCTCACGGTGGTGCACGGCTATCTGGACATGCTCGATCCGGAAGACAACCCGGAATGGGCGCCGATGCTCGCCGAGATGCAGCGCCAGTCGCAGCGCATGACGCAGCTGGTCGAAGACCTGCTGATGCTCTCGCGGCTCGAATCGCAGGACAGCCTGCCGAGCGAGGAAGCCGTGTCCATGCCACCCATGCTCGCCGCATTGCGCCGCGAAGCGGTCGCGCTCAGCCAGGGGCGGCATGAAATCAGCGTGGAAGACAGCGCCGGCATCGACCTGTGGGGCTCGCATCGCGAGCTGCACAGCGCGTTCTCGAATCTGGTCAGCAACGCCGTGCGCTACACGCCGGCGGGCGGCAAGGTCCACATCCGCTTCCGGCACGATGCGCGGGGCGCATCGCTGGACGTCGTCGACAGCGGCTATGGCATCCCGGCCGCGCATCTGCCGCGCATCACCGAACGCTTCTATCGCGTTTCCAACAGCCGATCACGCGAGAGCGGCGGCACGGGCCTGGGCCTGTCCATCGTCAAGCATGTGCTCAACCTGCACCAGGCGCGACTGGACATTACCAGCGAGGTCGGCCGCGGCAGCACGTTCTCCTGCCGCTTCGGCGCCGAGCGCCTGCGCGAGCGCGAACACTACGGACAAACGGCATGACTAGATCTTCCGATGCGACCGCGACCAGCGACAGCGGCCCCGACGATCCGCTGCGCAATCCGGCGTTGTACTTCAATCGCGAACTGTCGCAGCTGGACTTCAATTTCCGCGTGCTCGCGCATGCGCAGGACCCGTCGGTGCCGCTGCTCGAGCGGCTGCGCTACCTGTGCATCAGCAGCACGAACCTGGATGAATTCTTCGAGATCCGTGCCGGCACGCTGCGCCACGCGCAGGACCTCGGCTTCGGGCCGGGCGCCGATGGGCTGCCTCCCGCGACGGTGCTCGCGCGCATCCACGAACGTGCCGCAGACCTCGTCGCCGCGCAGTACGAGTGCTGGAACCGCGTGCTGCGCCCGGCGCTGTCGGAGGCCGGCATCCGCGTGCTTGCGCGCGATGCGTGGACGCCGGCGCAGACCGAATGGCTCCGCACCTATTTCCGCAACGAGATCATGCCAGTGCTCTCGCCGCTGGGTCTCGATCCGGCGCATCCGTTCCCGAAGATCCTCAACAAGTCGCTGAACATCGTCGTCGTGCTGGACGGCCGCGATGCGTTCGGCCGCGCGGGACACCTTGCGATCGTGCGCGCGCCGCGCTCGCTGCCGCGCATCATCCAGATGCCCGAGGACGTGTCCGGTGGCGCAAGCGACTTCGTGTTCCTGTCGGCCATGCTTGCCGCCTTCGTCGATGACCTGTTTCCCGGCATGGAGGTCAAGGGCGCGTACCAGTTCCGCGTCACGCGCAATTCCGAGCTGCTGGTGGACGAGGAGGAAGTCGACAACATCGCGCTGGCATTGCGCGACGAGCTGATCGGTCGCGGCTACCTGCGCGCGGTGCGCCTGGAGATCGCCGAGCAGTGCCCGCCGGACATCGTGAAAGCATTGCTGCAGAACTTCGATCTGACCGAGAACGCGGTCTACCGCATCAACGGCCCGGTCAATCTCAATCGCGTCATCCAGGTGTACGATCTGGTGCAGCGGCCGGAACTGAAATTCCCGGCGTACACGCCGCGCGTGCCGAAGGGCGTGGACACGATGTTCGAGACCGTGGCCGAGCGCGACATGCTGCTCCACCATCCATTCGATTCGTTCGCGCCGGTGCTGGAGCTGCTCAAGCAGGCGGCCGAGGATCCGAAGGTGCTGGCGATCAAGCAGACGCTGTATCGCGCGGGCAAGGATTCGCCGATCGTCGAACAGCTGGTCCAGGCCGCGCGCAACGGCAAGGACGTCACCGTGGTCGTCGAACTGCGCGCGCGCTTCGACGAGGAAGCGAACCTTGGCCTCGCCGACCGGCTGCAGGAAGCCGGCGTGCAGGTGGTGTATGGCGTCGTCGGGTTCAAGACGCACGCGAAGATGATGCTGATCGTGCGCCGCGAAGGCACGAAGCTGCGCCGCTACGTGCACCTCGGCACCGGCAATTACCACTCCGGCACCGCGCGCGCTTATACGGACTTCGGCCTGGTCACCGCCGATCCGCGCATCGGCAACGACGTGCACCTGATCTTCCAGCAGCTGTCCGGGCTGGCGCCGTCGACGAAGCTCGAATGCCTGCTGCAATCGCCGTTCTCCCTGCATGCCGGACTGCTCGCACGCATCGAACGCGAGGCGGACCATGCACGCGCGGGTCGGCCGGCGCGCATCATCGCGAAGATGAATGCACTCAACGAGCCGCAGGTGATCCGCGCGTTGTATGCGGCGTCGCAGGCGGGCGTGCAGATCGATCTGATCGTGCGTGGCGCGTGCACCCTGCGGCCCGGCGTGCCCGGCATTTCCGACAATATCCGCGTGCGATCGATCGTCGGGCGCTTCCTGGAACATCACCGCGTGTACTGGTTCGGCAACGGCGAGGCGCCCGAGCTGTTCTGCTCCAGCGCGGACTGGCTGGAACGCAACCTGCTGCGACGCATTGAAACCGGGTTTCCGATTCTGGAAGCACGCGTCGCGGCCCGCGTGTTCGACCAGGCACTGGCGAACTACCTGTCAGACAATGTCAACGCGTGGGCACTGGCGGCCGACGGCAGCTATCACCGCATCGAGCCGCAGGCCGGTTCGCCACTTCATTCGGCGCAGGCGGTTCTGCTCGCCGGCGTGACCGCTTGACGGATCCATCGATGAACGGACTTTTGCATACCGCGCGGCTGCCGCTGCACGACGGCGACCTGCTGGCGGCGGTCGACCTGGGCTCGAACAGCTTCCACATGGTGGTCGCGCGTTACGTGCTCGGCCAGTTGCGGGTGGTGGACCGCCTGCGCGATACCGTCCGCCTGGCCGAAGGTCTGGACGAGCGCGGCGGGCTGGACACGGCCGTCCGCGACCGCGCGCTCGAATGCCTGTCGCGCTTTGGCGAGCGCGTGCGCGACATCCCGCCCCAGCGCGTGCGTGCGATCGCGACGAACACCGTGCGCCGCCTCGCCGTGCCGCAGGCGTTCCTGATGCCGGCCGAGAGTGCGCTGGGCCATGCCATCGAGATCGTGTCTGGCCGCGAGGAAGCGCGCCTCGTGTACCTCGGCGTCGCGCATGCGCAACCGCCGAAGCCGGGCCATCTGCGGCTCGTGATGGACATCGGCGGCGGCTCGACCGAATGCATCGTCGGTGCGGGTTTCGACGCGATCGAACGCGAGAGCCTGCAGGTCGGCTGCGTCGGCAGCACGCGGCGCTTCTTCGGCGATGGGAAGCTGTCGAAAAAGCGCTGGAACGAGGCGCTGGCGGAGGTGACGCTGCAGTTCCAGCAGTTCGCCAGCGCGTATCGCGCACTGGGCTGGGACGAGGAGATCGGCACGTCCGGCACGATCAAGGCGATCGGCAAGATCTGCGCGGAAATGAAACTCACCAAGGGCGCTGTCACCGCCGAGGCCCTGCCCCTGGTGCGCGACCGCCTGCTGCAGGCCAGCCATATCGACGATATCGACCTCGCTGGACTCTCGGGCGAGCGCCGCGACGTGATCGCCGGCGGCGTGCTGATCCTTGAAGCCGCATTCGCGGCGCTGGGGCTGAAGCGCCTGCAGGTGAGCAAGGCGGCGATGCGCGAAGGCGTGCTGCACGACATGGTCGGCCGTGGTGGCGAGCACGACCCGCGCGAAGCGTCGGTCGAGGCACTGGTGCTGCGTTACGGCATCGACCGTGCGCAGGCCGCGCGTGTGGAAGGCACGGCGCTGCACATGTTCGACCAAGTGGCCGGGAGCTGGGCACTGGACGCGGACGACCGGCTGATGCTGATGCGCGCGGCGAGGCTGCACGAGCTGGGGCTGGCGATCGCGCACAGCCAGTACCACGTGCACGGCTCGTACGTGATCGAGCATTCGGACATCGCGGGTTTCTCGCAGCAGCAGCAGCAGTTCCTCGCCGCGCTCGTACGCACGCACCGGCGCAATATCCCCAAATCCGCATTCGATGCGCTGCCCGACCGCCTGCTCAACGCGGCCCGGCGCAGCGCCGCATTGCTGCGCCTCGCCGTGCTGCTGCACCGCGCGCACGAGGCCGATCCGATTCCCCGCCTGGACGCGCATGCGGACGGCCGCGTGTTGACGCTGACACTCGCGAAGCGCTGGCTGGAGGCCCGCCCGCTGCTCAAGGCCGACCTGGCCGCCGAACCGGCGGTGTTCACCGGTATCGCCGTGGACCTGCGGTTCACGTCGGAGTGACCACAGTCATTGGGTTCCGGGCCCGCGGTGCGTAGGCTATGCCGATGAACTATCGGCACGCCTTCCACGCCGGCAACCACGCCGACGTCCTCAAGCACGTCGCACTGCTGGCAATCTGCGACGCACTCACCTCCAAGCCCACGCCGTTGTTCGCGTTGGATACCCACGCCGGTCGCGGGCTGTACGCGCTCGACAGCAGTTCGGCGATGCGCACGGGCGAGGCCGAAGGTGGCGTGAGCCGGCTGATGGCCGAAGCGCCCAAGCATCCGGCGATTGCACGATACCTGTCGGCGGTGCGCGCGTGCCGCAACGAGCACGGCGCGGCGGCGTACCCGGGATCGCCCTGGCTGCTCGCGCATGCCTTGCGCGAAGACGATCGCGTCGCGCTGTGTGAACTGATTCCCGAGGAAGCGCAGCAACTGCAGGCGAACTTCGCGCGCGATGCCCGCGTTGCCGCGCATGCACGCGACGGCTATGCGGCAATGAAGGCGTTCCTGCCGCCACGCATCGGCGCCACGCGCTACAACCGCGGGCTGGTGCTGATCGACCCGCCGTTCGAAGCGCAGCTGGAGGAGTTCGACCACGCCATCGCCGCGATACGCGACGGGCTGGCGCGCTGGCCGCAGGGCGTATTCGTGCTGTGGTATCCGATCAAGCTGCGCCGCTCGCTGCAGCCGTTCTACCGTCGCGCCGCGGCGCTTCCGGCGAAATCCGCATTCGTTGCCGAACTGCTGGTGCGCCCCGACGACTCACCGCTGCGCATGAACGGCAGTGGCCTGCTGATCGTCAACGCGCCCTGGCAGCTCGACCGCACGCTTGCGGGGGTCCTGCCGCTGCTGCGCGATGCCTTGGGTGAGCCGGGCGCGGCGGCGCGTGTCGAATGGATGAAGCAGGCCGACTGAGCCTGCCAGCAACTACCACGCCCGCACAGGGCCTTCGGCTCCGAAGCGCCGTGCTTGTGCAGACTGGGAAGCCACCTGCGCCGCCGCAGCAGGCAGGCGCGACGGGCCCGGTAGCCTCGCTTGCACACGCATATGCGAGACTTCCGGCCCCGTCCCTGCCCTGTTCGCCATGCCCGCCGCCAGCCTGCTTGCACTGATCGACGACATCGCCGCCATCCTCGACGACGTGTCGGTGATGACCAAAGTCGCCACCAAGAAGACCGCCGGCGTGCTCGGCGACGACCTTGCACTCAACGCGCAGCAGGTCACCGGCGTCAACGCGGACCGGGAATTGCCGGTCGTCTGGGCAGTCGCGAAGGGCTCGCTGGTCAACAAGGCGATTCTCGTGCCCGCGGCACTGCTGATCAGCACGGTCGCGCCGTGGGCGGTCATCCCGTTGATGATCGTCGGCGGCGCATTCCTCTGTTACGAAGGCGTCGAGAAGCTCGCGCACAAATACCTGCACAGCGCGGACGAGGACGCGGCCTCGCATGCCGCCCACCTCAAGGCGGTGCAGGACGAGTCGGTCGACCTGGTTGCGCTCGAGAAAGGCAAGATCAAGGGCGCGATCCGCACGGACTTCATCCTGTCGGCGGAAATCATCGTGATCACGCTCGGCACCGTTGCGACGCAACCGTTCACCACCCGCCTGTCGGTGCTGGTGGCGATCTCGCTGATCATGACGATCGGCGTCTACGGCCTGGTCGCCGGCATCGTCAAACTCGATGACCTCGGCCTAGCGATGACGCGCCGCGCCGATGCCGCGAGTCGCGCGATCGGCGCCGGAATCCTACGTGCCGCACCGTTGCTGATGAAGTTCCTGTCGATCGCAGGCACCGCGGCGATGTTCCTGGTCGGCGGCGGCATCCTGGTGCATGGCATCCCGGCCCTCGAGCACTTCATCGAGCCCTACAAGGGCGGCGCGGTCGGCACGCTGCTTTCGATGCTGTTCGACGCGGCCGTCGGCATCGTGCTCGGCATTGCGGTACTGCTTGCCGTGCAGGCACTCCTGAAGCTGCGCGGCAAGCGCTGAAGCCTGCGGGGTTCCGGTGCAGGAAACGCTCGCAACGCGTGTGCGGCGTCGATGTAGTGGCGCGGAGCTAGGCGGAAATCGGCACTACAAGCTGCGCAAGCCCGCCGAGCACGGCCGCGCCGAGCACCACCAGCGCGACGTGCCAGTGCCAGCGGGCAAGGCCCATGTACACCGCCGCTGCGATGACAAGCCCGAGCACGGCCGCAGGTGCGGTCTGCGCTGACAGCAGGGACGCGCCGAACCACAGCGCCAGATGCGCGATCACACCGACGACGGCGGCGGTGACGGCCGCGAGCGCCGCCGACGCCACCGGCGATTGCCCGATGCGGTCGATCCACGGCGCGCTCGCCAGCACGAAGATGAAGCTGGGCAGGAACGTCGCCCAGATCGTGACTGCCGCGCACAGCAGCGCCGACGCGAGTGGCGTCGCGAGATCCGGATGCTGCCAGCCCCCGACGAAGCCGACGAACTCCAGCACGAGCACCAGCGGCCCGGGTGTCGTTTCAGCGAGCCCGAGACCCGCCATCATCTGTTCCGGTGCCAGCCACTGGTATTGCTGCACGGCCTGGTCGGCGACATAGGGCAGTACCGCATACGCGCCGCCGAACGTCACCAGCGCCGCCTTGCTGAAGAACACGCCCATCGCGAACGCGGTGCTGTCGCGCCCGAGCCACAACCCGACGGCGAGCAGCGGCAACCACCAGACCGCGAGTCCGATGGCCACAACCTTCGCGAGATGACCCCTTCCGCCCGTGGCAACCGGGCGAGGTGCGTCGTTGTCCAATGGCTGGGATGGAGCCCTGCCCCAGCCCTGACGCTGCGCCACCAGGCCCACTGCCAGCGCACCCGCCACGATCATCGGAAATGGCACGGCAGTGAACGCCACCAGGACCAATGCAACGACCGCCAGTGACCACGCAAGCGGTGTTTTGAGCACGCGCGTTCCGATCTTCTGCGCGGCATGCACGATGATCCCCAGCACTGCCGCCTGAAGGCCGAACACGACACCGGTGGCGATCGGTGACTGCCCGAAGCGCAGGTACAACCACGCGAGCAGGGCCAGCAGCAATGCCGCCGGCAGCACGAACAAGCCGCCGGCCACGATGCCGCCGCGCAGGCCATGCATCCGCCAGCCCAGCCAGGTCGCCAGCTGCATCGCTTCCGGGCCGGGCAGCAACATGCAGAAATTCAATGCGCGCATGAACGAGGTTTCGTCGATCCACCGACGGCGGTCGACGAGTTCGGTATGCATCACCGCGATCTGCCCGGCCGGCCCGCCGAAGCTGATGCAGCCCAGCAGCAACCAGAAACGCAACGCGGCCGCGAACGTCGGCACGGTCGTGGCGCGATCAGTCGGTGAGTTCATGTTGCTGCTTCCGTGTGAGTTTCGCGCGTACCAGTTCGTAGCTCCGTCGGACCAGTGCGCGAAGCCCGGCGTCCGGCACGGCTTCGGGCAATGTCACCTGCACCCATTTTGCACGCGCGAGATAAGGCGCAGGTGCAAAGCCCGGTTGCCCGGTGAATTCGAGGAAGCGCTCGTCCTCGACCTTGAAACTCACACTGCCCGCGCGCGCTCCGCGGAGGCATAGCACACAGAACATCTTGCCCGCGACACTGAAGACCAGATCGTCCTGCCACTTCACTTCTGCGTCCACGCCGGGCCAGCGGGTGAATTCGCGCAGGGAGTTTTCGTTCATGTGGATGCCGAATGAAAAGTTCTCGACATGCAGTGTGCCAACATCGAAACATGACTGCCCGTGACCGTCTTCCGCCCTGGCATGAGCGCCAACGCCTGCCAAACGGGCGTGAAATGCTGATTCGCCCCATTCGACCCGAAGACGCGGAACCTCTGCGCGCCGGCTTTGCATTGCTGCAGCCCGATGAGGTGCGGCAACGCTTCCTTGCGACCATGAAGGAGTTGACGCCCGAGATGGCGCAACGCCTGACGCGCATCAATCCGCGCACTGAATTCGCTCTGGTGGCAGCCGAGCCCTTGCCACCGGGCGAGGCGGTTCTTGGTGCCGTAGCGCGTGCTGCGATCGATCGCACCGGCCAGCAGGCTGAATTCGCGATTCTCGTCAGCCAGCACATCGCAAACATGGGCCTGGGCCGGTACCTGATGACGCGGCTCGTCAAATGGGCGCGCGGCAAGCGCCTGCAGCGTCTGTACGGTGACGTACTGGAAACGAACCAGGCGATGATCGCGCTCGCGGAATCAATGGGCTTCGAGCGGACCACGTCGGAAGAACCGGGGCTCGTGCGCATGGCACTGGACCTGCGCAACCTGCACTAGCCCTGTCATGACAGGGCTGCTCGGCAGTGCCCTGTGGTACTGCGAGCAGCCCTGATTCGTTCGTGATGTCAGACCACGGTCAACGTAACGTCGATGTTGTTGCGCGTCGCGTTCGAATACGGACAGACGATGTGCGCGGCCTGCACCAGCGGTTCGAGCTGGTCGCGCGGCAATCCCGGCGCCGAGATCCGCAGTTCGGCCTGGATGCCGAAGCCGGTCGGGATCTGGCCGATGCCCACCGTGCCGTCCACCTTCGTATCTTCAGGCAGCGTGACCTTCTCGCGTGCCGCGACGAATTTCAGCGCGCCGAGAAAGCAGGCCGAGTAGCCGGCCGCGAACAACTGCTCGGGATTGGTGCCATCACCGCCCGCACCGCCGAGCTCGCGCGGTGTTGCGAGTTTCACTTCCAGCACGCCGTCGGATGATGTAGCGCGGCCATCGCGTCCTCCGGTTGCGGTGGCATGGGCGGTGTAGAGCACTTTTTCGATCGTCATGATCATTTTCCTCGTGGCGGCGGATGCGCCGCTGGCGCGGGAATTGAACGCCGGACAGGGTTACCGCCCGGTCAAGGCGCGGCCTGCGGTGCGGCCGGAGGTCTCCGGCATGGGTGCGGACCAACCTGACGCGGCCCGCACCGACGTGCGCGCAGCACGGGCGGCCGTCATGCGGGTAGTGGTACTCGGCGGACCGCGCGGATCTCGCGCACGCCAACGCGCGTTGCCCCCGCTGGGGACGACGCCTGCGCCGCAACGCGCCCGCATGCACGGCCCCTGCGAGCCCATCCCGTAGAATCGGCGCCCCTTGCGCGCGGGCGTGCCCGCGTGCCGTTTCTGTTTCTGCGAGACCGGACCGCGCATGTCGAGCACCCAGTTCCCCGTCCCGCCGCTTCCGAAGGCGGGCCATCAGCGCGCGTGGTGGAAGGCGCCCGCATCGCCGTCGGCGCTCGCGTTCCACATCGCCGCGGCGGCGACCGCACATGCAGGCCCGCTGCTCGTCATCGCACGCGACAACCACGCCGCGCACCAGCTGGAAAGCGACCTGCGCACGCTGCTCGCGTGCGACGTGCAGCCGCAGCGCGATGTGCCGATGGTCCAGCGCCGCGCCTGGCCACCGATCCTGCATTTCCCGGACTGGGAAACCCTGCCCTACGACCAGTTCAGCCCGCATCCCGACCTCGTCAGCCAGCGCCTGGCTGCGCTGCATCGCCTGCCGACGCTGGAACGCGGCATCGTCGTGGTGCCGGTGCAGACGCTGCTGCAGCGCCTGGCACCCGCGAAACACGTCGTCGGCGGCAACTTCGACGTCAAGGTCGGCCAGGTGCTGGACATGGACGCCGAAAAGCGGCGCCTGGAAGCCGCCGGCTACCGCAACGTGCCGCAGGTGCTGGACCCGGGTGACTTCGCCGTCCGCGGCGGCCTGCTCGACGTGTATCCAATGGGGGCGGAACAGCCCTTCCGA
>CADCUA010000026.1 GCA_902805755.1 uncultured Lysobacter sp. | reverse complement strand
GCATGGACGGCTTCGACATCCAGGAGCAGTGTGCGCGCCTCGGGCTCGACCTGCCTGTCCTGTTCATCAGCGGCCATGGAGACCGCGACATGGAACGGCGTGCGCTCGACGCCGGCGCGCTCGCCCTGCTGCGCAAACCCGTTGATCCGGAACTGCTGTGCGCCTGCATCGAGGAGCGGCTCGCAGCATGCCCGGCCACCGTCGTGCGGCGCGGCGCATGAATCATCGGCCGGGCGACGACGCTCCCGACAAGGCGCCGCAAACCGCCCGGCTCGATGCAGCCGCTGCCGGCGAGATCACTGCGTGCCCGCAGGCCGAAGGGGCATTGCACGCAAGCAGCGCGATGCTGCTGCTCGGCGAACGCATCAACCAGAGCGGTAGCTGGACCTGGGATGTGGAGGAGGGGATCGTCAACCCGTCGGCAGAGTTTTGCCGGATCTATGAACTGGAGCCCTATGTGCCCGCCATCGGTGTCGATGCACTGATGCAGCACATCCACCCCTGCGACCGCGAACACGTTGCCCGCACGCTCGACAACGCAGTGGCGGGGCGGCGCACGGCGCGTTTCGAACATCGCATCCACGCCCGCGACGGCCAGGTACGTTGCCTAGCGGTGATCGCCCAGCCGATCCTGGAGGCAGACGGCAAGGTGTATGTCGGCACGGTCAGCGACATCAGCAAGCGCAAGGCGGACGAGCTGGCACTCGGAATGGCGCAAGCCGAACTGGCACGGGGCGCGCGCCTGGCTGCGATCGGCCAGATGGCTGCCCTGGTCGCGCACGAAGTCAACCAGCCCCTGATGTCGATCTCGTCGAATGCCGGGGCGGCGCTGATCCGGCTCGAACGCGATGTACTGGATGCCGCAAAGTTGAAGCAACTGCTGCGCGAGATCGTGGCGCAAAGCCAGCGCGCCGGGACGATCATCCAGACGCTGCAGGCGTTGGCATATCGCCGCCCGCAACCGGAACCGGTCGACTTGCACGCGCTGGTCCACCAGGTCCTGCTCACCATGCGCTGCGAACTCGATCGCCACCAGATCACCGTCGAACTTGCCCTGCGCGAGCGACCGATTACCCTGGAAGGCGATGCCGCCCAACTCCAGCAGGTACTCGCCAACCTGATCGGCAATGCGGTCGACGCGATGCATGCGGTCGAGGGACGCGTGCGCATCCTGCACATCGGGTCACGCAGCCTGGAGGGCAGGCAGGTGCAGGTATGCGTCGAAGACAACGGTACCGGCGCCGACGCGGCGACGTACGAACACATGTTCGAACCCTTTGTCGGCACCAAGCCCGACGGCATGGGCATGGGACTGGCCATCTGCCGTTCCATCATCGCG
>CADCUA010000025.1 GCA_902805755.1 uncultured Lysobacter sp. | reverse complement strand
CTCCAACAATGCCGGCAAACTGAAGGAATTCGCCCAGATCCTCGGACCGATCGGTTTCGAGCTGCATCCGCAGGGCGAATTCAATGTCCCGGAAGCGGAAGAGCCCTTCGGCACCTTCGTGGAAAACGCCCTGGCCAAGGCGCGCCACGCTGCGCGCCTGACCGGCCTGCCGGCGCTGGCCGACGACTCCGGCGTGTGCGTCAACGCGCTCGGCGGCGCGCCGGGGGTGTACTCGGCGCGCTTCGCCGGCGAACCGAAGTCCGATGCCCGTAACAACGAAAAACTGGTGGCGGAGTTGGCCGACAAGGCCGACAAGTCGGCCTATTACTACTGCGTGCTGGTCTACGTGCGCCACGCCGACGACCCGCAGCCGGTCATCGCCGACGGCCGTTGGGACGGCGTCATCATCGATACGCCGCGCGGCGAGAACGGCTTTGGCTACGATCCGTATTTCCTGATTCCGGCGCTGGGCAAGACCACGGCGGAACTCGCCCCAAGCGAGAAGAACGCGCAGTCGCACCGCGGCCAGGCGCTGCGCGCATTGGTAGAGAAATTGCGATGATCCCGATCAAAGTCGCCGGCGCGCCGGCAGATAAACAAGCGGGCGAGCCACGTAACGCGGCCACCGCCGCCCTGCAATACCTGCAGCCCGGCGCGCTGAACCTCACCGCCTTGCCGCCGCTGTCGCTCTACATCCACTTCCCCTGGTGCGTGCGCAAGTGCCCGTATTGCGACTTCAATTCGCACGAGGCCAAGGGCGAGCTGCCGGAAAAGGCCTACCTCGACGCCGTGCGCCTCGACCTGGAACAGTCGCTGCCGCTGATCTGGGGCCGCAAGATCCACACCGTCTTCATCGGCGGCGGCACGCCGAGCCTGATGTCGGCCGCGGGCCTGGACCGCCTGCTGTCCGACGTGCGCACGCTGCTGCCCCTGGCCCTCGACGCCGAGATCACGATGGAGGCCAACCCCGGCACCTTCGAGGCCGAGCGCTTCCGGGCCTACCGCGACAGCGGCGTGAACCGCCTGTCGATCGGCATCCAGAGCTTCAACGGGGCGCACCTGAAGGCGCTGGGCCGCATCCACGACGAAGCCGAGGCGCTGCGCGCGGTGGAGATCGCCCGTTCGACCTTCGACAACTTCAACCTCGACCTGATGTTCGCGCTGCCGTCGCAGACGCTGGCGGAGGCGCGCCGCGACCTGGAAACCGCGCTGTCCTTCGCCCCGCCGCACCTGTCGATGTACCACCTGACGATGGAACCGAACACGGTGTTCGCGAAGTATCCGCCGGCGCTGCCCGACGATGATCTGAGCGCCGACATGCAGGACATGATCCTGGAAAG
>CADCUA010000024.1 GCA_902805755.1 uncultured Lysobacter sp. | reverse complement strand
GGCCGCGCGCATCTTGCGCCCTCGGCGCAACGGCGTGCCTGAAAGCGCTTCGCCTGCATCGTTCCCGGGCGATGGCGAGTCCAGTGGTCGATACGGAGTACCGCCGATTACCGGCGCCGCGTGAACCGCAGTGATGCGCCCCCAGGGCGCGTGACGACTTGACCGACCGAACATGGACGCGCCACACGACTGGAATGACGGGATTACTCCGGAATCTCGCTTCGTGTTCCGAACGCATGCGACAGCGTGCCGCGATCCACGTATTCCAGTTCACCGCCCAGAGGCACGCCGTGCGTCAGTCGGCTCGGCCGCACGCGATGCTGACGCGCGAGCTGCGCGAGGTAATGGGCGGTGGCCTCGCCTTCGACCGTCGGATTCGTCGCGATGATGAGTTCCTGCACTTCGCCTTCCGCGAGGCGCGCGACCAGGCGATCGAGGCCGAGCTCACGCGGGCCAATGCCGTCGAGCGGGCTCAGGCGGCCCTGCAGCACGAAGTACAGACCGCGATAACCGGTGGCCTGCTCGATGGCTAGCCGGTCCGCCGGCGACTCGACCGCGCACAGCTGGTGCGCATCACGCGAGGCGCTGGCGCAGACCGCGCAGACCGGGTCCTCGCTGAAGTCGCGGCAGCGCGCGCAGTGGCCGACCTTTTCGATCGCGGTTGCGAGCGCATCCGACAGCCGCTGGCCACCCGCCCGCTCGCGCTCGAGCACGTGATAGGCCATGCGTTGCGCGGATTTCTGGCCGACGCCGGGCAGGACGCGGAACGCGTCAATCAATTGCTCGAGCAGCGAACTCATGCAGCAGGTCCGGTTGCGCTTGCCCGACCGCTTGGCCGGACTACTGTTGACTCGACCACACCGCGGGATGTGGTCAGTCCCGACCACATCGCCTGCATCAGAACAGCCCCGGCAGCTTCATGCCCGGCGGAATCGGCATGCCGGCCGTTGCAGCGGACATCCTCGACTGCGCCTCCGCATTGGCCTTGTTGACGGCATCGTTGAACGCGTTCACGTTGGCGGGCGGCGTGCCCTTGGGCGCGAAGAACCCGAACCAGCCGAGCGCCTCGTAGCCGGGCACGGTCTCGCCGACCGTCGCCACGTTGGGAGCGTTGTTGGTGCGGGCCTTGCCGGTGATGGCGATCGGCGCCAGCCGGCCGTTCTGCACGTGCGGATAGACGCTGGAGAAGCCCGCCAGCGTGATGTCCACGTGGCCGGCGATCACGTCGTTGACCGGCTGGCCGCTGCCCTTGTAAGGCACGTGCGCGAAGTTCATGCCGCTGCGCTCCTTCAGCAGCTCCATTGCCAGGTGCGGGAAACCGCCCTCGCCGTTGGTGGCCAGCC
>CADCUA010000023.1 GCA_902805755.1 uncultured Lysobacter sp. | reverse complement strand
CTGAATGCTGCGCAACGTTTCACACAGAGCTTGCACACTGCGCGGGGCCCCGTCCCATTCTGCCGGCGACGCGTTAGGCGTCATCATTATTCAGAGGCTTGCGATGACCATGTACAAAACTTTCCTGGCCGTTTCGCTCGGCCTTGCACTTTCGGCCTGTGGTGGACAGCAGCAGGCAGACGGCACGGCCGCCCAGTCCCCGGCCGCCGGCGAAGCTCCGCAGGCAGGCGAGAGCGGCGCCGTGACGGGTTCGGCTGATCAGGGTGCGCTGACCACGGACGGTGCTGCCGGCTCGACCTCCGCTGATGCGGGCGCGATGAACGCGGGTACGGACCCCGCCATGTCGGGCTCGGCAGCAGGCACGGGCGCTGGCGGTACGACGGGCGCGGGTACGGGCGCCGGTGATGAAGTAGGTGGGAGCACCGTCAACGGCGCTGCCACCGGTGTGGGCACTGACGACCAGTCCCCGGAGATCGAGCGGACGACGCCGCCGGTCCTCGAGTCGACGGACTCGCAGTAAGTAATAAGCCTCGACATTGGCGCAGCATCGGCGCCGATTCGATAAGCAGGGCCCCGGCAGTGCATCTGCCGGGGCCTTTTTTTGCGGTGCGCAGCCGCGTTTGTTGGCAGCAAGCGCATCCCCATTCAAGGCGCCCCGCTAGCATGGCGACGCGCGTTGCGTCGCACGATCTCGCTATGCCGCATTACTTGGCGCCCAAACGCGTGCCGCTTGCATCGCACTCCATCGCTCAGTCTGCATCGGCTTGACGCAGCGCTCTCGTAATTGTCATGGCGGTGCAGCCGCATGGGGGCTGATGGCTTTCCTGCCGAGGGCCGCGCGAAACGCCCGCGATCCGCCAAGGTTCGGCGACCTGCATGCAACCCGGGTGCTAGATTGATCAGCCCCGCATGCGCCGGCAGATCAACGACATGAATGCACCTGGCTCGACCTATCCGATCGGCACCCCCGGAAAGCCATGGGGCCCTGAAGAGATTGGCCAGTGGCGTTCGCGCCAGACGCCTCTGCGCAGCTATTCGGCCGATGTGGTGCGCGTGATCGAGCGGCTTCGCGACCGCTATGAGGTGGTGCAGTACGGGCAGCTCGACTACGCGCCCGATCATCACCCGCTGTTCGCCATCAGAAGCCCCGGGTGGGAGGACGGCCTGCCCGTCGCACTGATTACCGGTGGCGTGCACGGTTATGAAACGAGCGGCGTCCATGGCGCGCTGCAGTTCGTCGAGCAGCATGGGTCCGATTATGCAGGGCGCATCAACGTCCTCGTCACGCCCTGTGTCAGCCCCTGGGCCTACGAGCGTGTGAACCGGTGGAATGCGCAGGCGATCGA
>CADCUA010000022.1 GCA_902805755.1 uncultured Lysobacter sp. | reverse complement strand
GTTATATTATTCCAACCATGGCTCCGCTAGTCCCTCTCCCCATGTCCCAGTCAGACAGCCGTTTGCGCAAAGCCGATCGCGTCGGGCTCGCCGCGTCGCTGCTCTGCGCGATCCATTGCGCGCTGGTGCCTTTGGCGCTGTCGCTGCTACCCGCGCTGGGCCTGAAGTTCGGGGGATGGGTCGATATCGACCAGGCGTTCGTGGTGTTCGCCGGCCTGCTCGGCGCGACCACGATGACGCTGGGCTACCGCCGGCACCGCGCGTTCCGGGCCTGGGCGCTGCTTGCGGCGGGCCTGGTGCTGGTATGCCTCGGCTCGTTTACGCCCTTGCACAGCCACGGCGTCGGGCATGCCGCGGTGATGACGGTGGGTGGCCTGGCGCTTGCCGGCGCGCATCTTCTGAACCTGCGCCTGAGTCATCGCGCCGCGACGGGCTGAGCGGCCGCGGGCGGGCATATGCTAGGCTTCGCGGCTTCGCGCCCGACGCGCGAGCAGATGACTACGGATTCAGGAGCAGCACCATGGGTAAGGGCGACCGCAAGACCGCTAAAGGCAAGCGCTACAACTCCAGCTACGGCAATGCCCGCAGCAGTTCGGCTGTGACCAAGGCCGCCGGCACCGCTGCCGCGCCGGTCGCCAAGAAGACCAGCAAGACCGTTTCGAAGGCTCCGGCCACGAAGAAGGTCGCGGTCAAGAAGGCTGCAGGTTAAGCATCGCTGCAAGGCGACTGGAAAGCCCCGCAATGCGGGGCTTTTTTGTGGGCGACGGAAACGTCGCGTCGCTCAGCCCCGCCGTTCGCCGCCGATGTACACGCCGCGCGCGAACGAGCCGCCAAGCCAGTAGCACAGCTCCGCCGGGTGGGCGACGGCCCAGTGCACGAAGTCCGCGCGCATGCCGACGCGCAGAACGCCGCGGTCGTTCAATCCGAGCGCACGCGCGCCGTTGATCGTCGCGCCGCGGAGCGCTTCCAGCGGCGTCAGGCGGAAATGCGTGCACGCCAGCTGCATCGCCTGACGCATCGAAAGCAGCGGCGAGGTGCCCGGGTTGCAGTCGGTTGCGACCGCCATTGCCACGCCGTGTTCTCGGAATGCGTCCAGCGGCGGCAGCCGGGTTTCGCGCAGCACGTGGAATGCACCGGGCAGCAGCACGGCGACGACGCCATGCGCGGCCATCGCCTGCACGCCCGCCTCGCTCGTGTGTTCGACGTGGTCCGCCGAAAGGCCGCCGAACTCCGCCACCAGGCCCGCACCGCCCAGATCACTGAGCTGGTCCGCGTGCAGCTTGACCGGCAGGCCGAGCGCGCGCGCCGCGTCGAACACGCGCCGCGTCTGCGCAGGATCGAAACCGATGCCTTCGCAGAACGCGTCGACCGCATCGACCAGGCCTTCGGCATGCAGGCGCGGCAGCCATTCGACGACCGCATCGATGTAGTCGTCATGGCGGCCCGCGAATTCCGGCGGCAGTGCATGCGCGCCGAGATAGGTCGTCGAGACCGGCAGCCCCAGTTGCTGTTCGATACGACGTGCGACGCGCAGCATCTTGCGTTCGTTCTCGAAGTCGAGTCCGTAGCCCGATTTGATCTCGACCGTCGTGACGCCGTCACGCAGCAAGGCATTCGCGCGCGGCAGTGATTGCTGGAGCACTGCCTCCTCGTCCGCCTCGCGGGTGGCACGCACGGTGGAGACGATGCCGCCGCCGCTGCGCGCGATGTCCTCGTAGCTCGCGCCCTGCAGCCGCAGTTCGAATTCGCGCGCGCGATCACCGGCGAACACCAGGTGCGTATGGCAATCGACCAGCCCGGGCGTGATCCAGCCGTCGGCTTCGATCACGATGTCGGCGATGCGATGCGGATCGCCCGGCAGGTCGCGGCGCGAGCCCACGTAACACAGCAGGCCGTTTTTCCAGCCAAGCACGCCGTTGCGGATTTCGCCGTAATCCGCATCCGTGTCCAGCGTCGCCAGCGACGCGCCGAGGATGATGCCGTCCCAGCGGATGCTCATCGCGGCAGCACCGAATCACCGTGTTGCACATGGGCATCACGCGATGGATCGAAGTACAGGCGGGAAATGGCGGGAATACCGGTGGATCGCGTGGACGGGATCATCGCGTGCTTGCAGCCGGCGGGGCACATCGCGGTAGCCTAACGCACTCCCCCACGAGTTCCGCGCCGCATGAGCGAGACCCCTGTCGCTGTTTCCCGGCGCGTCCCGGACGGCTGGCGCGTGCCCGGCATCGCGAACCTGCACTCGCATGCATTCCAGCGCGCGATGGCCGGCCTGGCCGAGAGGCGCGCGGACGGCGCCCACGGCGATGACAGCTTCTGGACATGGCGCGAGACGATGTACCGCTTCGCGTCGCGATTCGATCCGGACACGCTGAAAGCGGTCGCGACGCAGCTGTACGTGGAAATGCTGGAGGCCGGCTACACGACGGTGTGCGAGTTCCACTATGTGCATCACGCACCGGACGGCCGGCCGTATGCGGACGTTGCCGCCATGTCGCGCGCGCTGGTTGCGGCGGCGCGCGAGACCGGCATCCGGCTGACGCTGCTGCCCGTGCTGTACATGACCGGCGGCTTCGATGGTCGCGCACTCGGCGAGCGGCAGCGCCGTTTCGCACACGATGTCGAGAGCTACCTGCGGCTGCTGGAGACGCTGCAGGCCGAGCGCGATGAGCGCGTGCGCATCGGCTGCGCGCTGCACAGCCTGCGCGCGGTGCCGGAAGCCGCGATGCACGAGGTGCTGGCCGCGCTGCCAACGGATGCGCGCGTGCACATCCACATTGCCGAGCAGACGGTCGAAGTGGACGAGTGTGTCGCGGTGCGCGGTGCACGCCCGGTGCAATGGCTGCTGGATCACGCCCCCGTCGATGCACGCTGGACGCTGGTGCATGCAACCCATCTGGATGCCGCCGAGGTGCTCGGCATCGCACGCTCGCGCGCGACCGTCGCGATCTGCCCGACGACCGAGGCGAACCTGGGCGACGGGCTGTTCCCGCTGCGCGATTACCTTGATGCCGGCGGACGCTGGGGCATAGGCTCGGATTCGCACGTATCGGTATCCCCGGTGGAAGAACTGCGCTGGCTGGAATACGGCCAGCGCCTGGTCACGCGACGCCGCAACATCGCGAGCGGCGCGGACGCACCGAGCGTCGGCAACACGTTGTTGCAGGGTGTGGTGGCGAGTGCCCCGGACTCGGCCGGTTTCGAGGACATCGATCGAGACTGGCTGGTGCTCGACGAGTCGGCCGTGCAGTTTGCCGGCGCCAGCGAAGCTGATGTCGTGGACCGGTGGATCTTCGGTGGCAACCGCAACCCCGTGCGTGAAGTGCACGTTGCCGGGCAGCGTATCGTCGAATCGGGACAGCACGGGCTACGTGCCGCGGCCGAGGCCGGTTACCGCAATGCGATGCGAGAGTTGCTCGCGAAGGATTGATCGCGTCGCGCACACGGATCGATACCGCGGCGGCACGGTCAACTAGCGGTGTTCGAGACAGCGCTGCACGCGAATCAGGCTGCGGCAAACAGGCCGCTGGCCTCACGCTCCAGGCGCAGCAGCGTCTGCTTCGTATCGAGTCCACCGGCAAAGCCCGTGAGGCTGCCGTTCGAGCCGATCACGCGATGGCAGGGCAGCACGATCGGCAGCGGATTGCGGCCGTTCGCGGCGCCCACTGCGCGTGTGGCCGTGGGACGGCCGAGGTGCGTGGCCAGCTGCGCATAGCTGACGGTTTCGCCATAAGGAATCGCAGCGAGCGCATCCCAGACGGTCCGCTGGAACGGCGTGCCCTGCGGTGCAAGCGGTAGATCGAAGCAGCGCTGCGCGCCATTGAAATACGCGGTCAGCTGCGCGCATGCCGCGTGCAATGTGTCGTTCATTCCCGGCTGCCAGTCGGCAGTGCGCGGCAGTGGATGGCGCGGTGACGGAAACTCGATCAACCGCAACCCGTTCGCATCGGCCGCAAGCGTGAGCATGCCGACGGGGCTTTCAAGCGTCGTGTAGCGGATCATTTCGGTGTGCTCCGTTTCGTTGCGGCTTTCGATGTCGTCTTCGCTGCTGCGCTCGGCGCGCTTCTGGACGCGGCTTTCTCCGCCTTCGCCGCGGCATTGCGTGCGGCCGCATCACGCCACAGGTGGATGACCGTGTACGCGCGCCACGGTCGCCATTGTTCCGCCAGCACGCGCAGCTGTTTCGTCGTGAGCACGCTGCCGTCCAGTGTCGCGACGCGTTGCAGCGCGAGGTCCTCGGCGGGGAATGCATCGGGATGTCCAAGCGCGCGCATCGCGATGTACTGCGCCGTCCACGGGCCGATGCCGGGCAGCGCAACCCAGCGTGCGGTGAACTCCTCCAGCGTGCGCTCGGGACGGAAGTCGACGCGCCCGTCCAGCAGTGCGCGGGCGACCGTCCGCACCGCGTCCGCACGTGCGCGTGGCAGGCCGATATCGGTGAGGTCGGCATCCGCCAATGTCTGTGGCGTCGGGAACAGATGCGTCAGCCCCTCGACGCCGAAACCATCCGGGACCGCGTGGCCATGGCGCTGTGCGACG
>CADCUA010000021.1 GCA_902805755.1 uncultured Lysobacter sp. | reverse complement strand
CTTCCTTGCGAGACGAGTCCACTTCTCCACAGGGCGACGGCTGCAGCCCGGGAACCGTCTCGACTTCCCGGCGGGACGAGTGGACTGGTTGGGTCGGCGACTGCACTTGCCCCGCCGGGAAGTGGACGCTGCGCCGAGCCGAACGGGTGTGCACAAGCGGGCCCTGTGACCCAGACCGCGACGACTCGTCTCAGCGCCCCAACAACCGTTCGCGCGGAACGGACTTCCTCCCGGACCTTGCAGGCGCCGCCCGGCAGCGCCCGTCGGGATTCAACGACGCAGCTGCCAGATCCCGCGGTCCACGCCCTCGGCGAGCTCCGGGTGCGCCTCGATATCGAACTCGGGCGAGCGCCCGGCGCGCAGTTGCGCGTCGTAATCGCGCGTGAGCTTCACCACCACGCCGGACAGCATCAGGATTGCCGCGAGATTGATCGTCGACATGATCGCCATCGACGCGTCCGCCGCGTTCCACACGATCTGCACCTTCGAATACACGCCCCATGCGACGACGGCGAGCGTGACCAGCCGCAGCACCAGCAACCCGATGCGGCCGCCGCCGAGGTACAGCAGGTTGTTCTCGGCGTAGGAGTAGTTGCCCACGATCGTGGTGAACGCGAAGAAGAACAGCGCGATCGCGACGAAGATCGTGCCGGCGTCGCCGAAGAACACACTCATCGCCTGCTGCGTCAGCAGCACGCCGTCGTCCGGATTGCCCTGCACGCCCGACAGCAGGATCACGAAGCCCGTGGCGCTGCACACCAGCAGCGTGTCGATGAAGACACCGAGCGACTGCACCAGCCCCTGGCTGGACGGATGATGCGGGATCGGCGTCGCCGCCGCGGCGATGTTCGGCGCGCTGCCCATGCCGGCCTCGTTGGAATACAGCCCGCGCTTGACGCCCTGCAGCATCGCCACCGTGATCGTGCCGAGCACGCCACCGGCCGCTGCATCGAGCCCGAACGCCCCCCGGAACACGAGCGCCAGCACGCGCGGCACCTCGGCGATGTTCGTGACCACCACCCACAGTGCGAGGCCGATGTAGCCGACCGCCATCACCGGCACCACCCATTCGGAAAACCGTGCGACCGAGCGCAGGCCGCCGAAGATGATCACCGCCGTCAGCAGCACCAGGCCCGCGGCGATCGCACCCTGCCCCAACCCGAACGCCGCGCCGGCCGATTGCGCGATCGCGTTCGCATGCACGCTGCTGAAGATCGCGCCGTAGCTCACCAGCAGCGAGATCGCGAACGCGATGCCCATCCAGCGCTGCTTGAGCCCGCGTTCCATGTAGTACGCCGGCCCGCCACGGTACTGCCCGCTCGCGTCGCGCACCTTGTACAGCTGCGCGAGTGCGCTTTCTGCATACGCGGTCGCCATGCCGAGCGCGGCCGTGCACCACATCCAGAACAATGCGCCGGGCCCGCCGATGCTGATCGCGATCGCGACGCCGGCGATGTTGCCCGTGCCCACGCGCGAGGCCAGGCTCGTGCACAGCGCCTGGAACGGCGAGATGCCGCTGGCATCGCCGTTGGTGCCGCGGCCGATGACGTGCAGCATGTGCGGGAAACGCCGCACCTGCAGCAGCCGCAGGCGCACGGTGAAGTACAGCCCGACCGCGAGCAGCCCGTACACCAGCACGTAGTTCCACAGCACGTGGTTGATCGCATCGACCACGGGGCCGAGCATGGATTCGATCAGGGGCTGCACGTCGGGCATGGCTCGACCTCGTTCAAAGCGCGACCGGCGATGCTAGCAGCCGCATCGCTCCCTACGGGGTGCGCCGTTAAGATGCGCTCCTTCTATTGGCATTGGGAACAGGCATGAAGGTCCTCGTCATCGGTTCCGGCGGCCGCGAACATGCGCTGGCGTGGAAGCTCGCGCAGTCCACGCGCGTGACCGAAGTGCTCATCGCGCCCGGCAACGCCGGCACCGCGGGAGAGCGCCGCTGCCGCAACGTGGACGTGGCGGCGAGCGATATCGACGCGCTGCTTGCGCTGGTCGAACGCGAGGGCGTCGAGCTGACCGTCGTTGGCCCGGAAGGCCCGCTCGTGGCAGGCGTGGTCGACCGCTTCCGCGCCGCCGGCCGCCGTATCTTCGGGCCCACCGCGCAGGCCGCGCAGCTCGAAGGCAGCAAGGCGTTCGCGAAGGACTTCCTCGCCCGCCATGGCATCCCGACCGCGCATTACGCCGTGCACACCGATGTCGACGCCGCGCTCGCCTACGTGCGCGACAAGGGCGCGCCGATCGTGATCAAGGCCGACGGCCTGGCCGCCGGCAAGGGCGTGATCGTCGCAATGACGCTGGACGAAGCCGAAGCGGCGATCACGGACATGCTCGCCGGCAATGCATTCGGCGCCGCGGGCGCGCGCGTGGTGATCGAGGAATTCCTCGACGGCGAGGAAGCGAGCTTCATCTCGATCGTCGACGGCACCACCGCATTGCCGATGGCGACCAGCCAGGACCACAAGCGCGTCGGTGACGGCGACACCGGCCCGAACACCGGCGGCATGGGCGCGTACTCGCCCGCGCCGGTGGTCACGGCGGAAGTCCACGAGCGCGTGATGCGCGAGATCGTCGAGCCCACCGTGCGCGGCATGGCTGCCGACGGCGCGCCGTTCACCGGTTTTCTCTATGCGGGCCTGATGATCGACGCCAGCGGCGCGCCGAAGGTCATCGAGTTCAACGTGCGCTTTGGCGATCCGGAAACGCAGCCCGTCATGCTGCGCCTGCAGTCGGACCTGCTGGACCTGATCGAAGCCGCGGTCGACGAGCGACTGCAGGGTGTCGAGGCGCAATGGGACCCGCGCCCGTCACTTGGGGTGGTGATGGCCGCTGAGGGCTATCCCGGCACGCCGCGCACGGGCGACGTGGTCGGCAGCTGGGATGTGCCGCCCATTGCAGGCACGAAGGTCTTCCACGCCGGCACGAAGCTGGACGAAGAAGGCCATGCGGTCACCAGCGGCGGCCGCGTGCTGTGCGTGTGCGCGCTTGGTGACAGCGTCGCCCAAGCGCAGCGCTGCGCCTACGCGGCGGTCGAGGGCATCAGCTGGCACGGGGAGTTCCATCGTCACGACATCGGCTGGCGCGCGATCGAGCGCGAGCGCGCGTAACCCGCGGAACAGACGCAACGCACGGCGCCGGACAACCGGTCGGTGCCTGCCGCAGTGCCCATTGCGCCCCGCGCCGGCCCGACGCCGGCTTGCGGTCAGCCGCCGGTCCGCGCGGACCGCCTCGCCCGCCGGTCTACCCGGGCCGCACCTTGTGCACGGACGCGCAGGCATTGATCGCATTCACCAGCTCCGACGGTTCCACCGGCTTGACCAGGTGGCAGTCGAAGCCGGCGACCCGCGACAGCTCGCGGTCGGACGCCTGGCCATAACCGGTGAGCGCGAAGAACACCGAGCGCTCCCATTTCGGGTTCTGCTTCAGCAGCCCCAGCAGCTCGTGGCCGTTCATGCCGGGCAGCCCGATGTCGAGGACGAAGACATCGAACGCCGCATCGGCGCGCGCTGCCTGCTCGACTGCCGTGGTGGCGTCGTAGGCGACGCGCACGCGATGGCCTGCCATGCGCAACACATCCGCCAGCGTCGAGGTGGCATCGACGTTGTCATCGACGAGCAACACGTCCAGCTCGCGGCCGGGCCGCACCGTCGTATCGGGTTCGATCGCCGCCGCGTGCAGGGCCCGGCTCAACGGCAGCGAAACGGTGAACGTGCTGCCCCGGCCTTCGCCATCGCTCGTCGCGGCGACGCGGCCCTCGTGCAGCTGCACGATGCTCTTGACCAGCGCGAGGCCGACACCGAGCCCGCCCTGCGAACGGTCCGGCGTGCGTTCGGCCTGGGTGAACAGATCGAACACGTGCGGCAACAGGTCGTTCGACATGCCGATGCCGGTGTCGACGACGCTGATGACCGCCTGACCGTCGCGGGCGAGCAGTTCGAGCCGGAGGTGCCCGTTCGGCGGCGTGTACTTCGCCGCATTGTTCAGCAGGTTCGCGGTGACCTGGATCAGGCGCGTGCGGTCGCCATCCACGACCACCGGTGCGTCGGGCGCGACCATTTCGAACGCGTGCCCGCGCGATTCGATCAGCGGGCGCACCTGCTCGACCGCGGTGTCCAGAGCGGGCCGCAGTTCCAGCGGCGCGATCTCCAGGTTCACCAGTCCGCGCGTCACGCGCGAGACGTCCATGAGATCGTCGACCAGCTCGCGCATGTGGCCCACCTGGCGCGTGATGATCGTCGCGACGCGGTCGACCATCTCCGTGTCGCCCGGCGCCATCTGCAGCATCTGCGCGGCCGAGCTGATCGGCGCGAGCGGGTTGCGCAGTTCGTGCGACAGCAGCGCCAGGAACGAATCCTTCGCCCGGCTCGCGCCTTCCGCCTGCTGGCGCAGATCGCGCTCGCGCTGCAGCAGCGTTTCGCGTTCAACCTCCAGCACCCGCTTGCTGGTGACATCCACCGCAAGCAGCAGCTTTGCCGAGTCGCCCAGGTCGGTAACGCGGCAATCGAGGTAGATGTCGTCGCTCGCCTGCGTCGCGGTGACCACCGTCGCCGT
>CADCUA010000020.1 GCA_902805755.1 uncultured Lysobacter sp. | reverse complement strand
ACCGCTACGGCACCGTCAGCGTGGGACGCCAGTATGATTTCATGATCAACCAGAACGCCTACTCGACAGGTGGCGCTACCGTGGCCGGGCTGGTGGCATTCGGCCTGCATGCCGGCTCCCGTACTTCAGGTGCACTGAACGACCGCATCTACGCCGGCGATCGCATCAACAACTCGATCAAGTTCCAGAGCACGAAGTTCGGCGGCTGGAGCGTCGGCGCCATGTATGGCCTCGGCGAGGTTCCGGGCAACAGCGATGCCCTGCGCAGCTATAGCGCGCGCGTGGCATACGACGCGGGTCCGCTCAGCGCCGCATTGGTCGTTACCGACCTGCGCGATGCCACGGGCGTCAACTCGACCCGGATCTACGGCCTTGGCAGCAGCTACCAGGTAAACTCGTCAGTACGTGGATTCGCACTGCTGACCCGCGTCCGCACCGAGACCGGCACGCGGCTTGCCGCCAACAACTACGAAGCCGGCCTGACCTGGGCCGCCACGCCCCGGGTCGACCTGTCCGCAGGCGTGCAGCGCCAGTCGCGCAACAACGATATCGGTAGTGCGGACCAGCTGACCCTGATCGCCAGCTACGCTTTCTCGAAGCGGACCCACGTCTATGCCGTGGGGGCTCACCTGCGCGACCGCGGCTTCGCGGCGCAAACGACGGCAGCCGTCGGCGTGCCATCGGCCGATGGTGTGCAGAACACCGTGCGCCTCGGCATGCGGCACGTGTTCTAAGGCTCAGCCCTGGCGGCCGTATTCCTGCAGCAGGTCGACGATGGCCTGGCGCATCCAGCGGTTGCCGGGATCGCCGTCGAAGTCCTGGTGCCAGTGCAGGGTCACCTCGGCTTCCGGTATCTTGACCGGCAGGTCGTAGAGCGAGAACTGCTGGTTCGCATTGAACAGCCGGGCAATGCGCAACGGCAGGCTGACCGCCAGGTCCGAGCGCGCCAGGATGCTCGGCAGGACGGAAAAGTGCGGCACGTCGAGGGTGATGGGACGGTCGATGCCGTGCTCCCGGAAGACATCCTCGAGTTGGTGGTGGCTGCTCTCGGCCGAGCGCACCTGGACGTGCGACAGGGCCGTGAATTCGTCAACGCTCAATACCTTGCGCGTTGGCAGGCCCTTGCGCTTGCGCGTCACGCAAACGTAGCTCTCCTTGAACAGCCGGGTATGGCGGGTCGCCGACTTCAGCAAGGGCAGGTTGCCGATCGCGAAGTCGAGCTGGCCCGTACGCAGCGCCTCCTCGAGTTGGTGGTGGCTGCTCTCGGTCGAGCGCACCTGGACGTGCGACAGGGCCGTGAATTCGTCAACGCTCAATACCTTGCGCGTTGGCAGGCCCTTGCGCTTGCGCGTCAGGCA
>CADCUA010000019.1 GCA_902805755.1 uncultured Lysobacter sp. | reverse complement strand
ACCATCGACATGGATTCGGTGCCGCCGGCCAGCATCAGGTCGGCGTTGCCCAAGCGGATCTGGTCGGCGGCCATGGCGACCGCCTGCAGGCCTGACGAGCAGAAGCGGTTGATGGTTTGCGCGGCGACGGTATTCGGTAGACCGGCCAGCAGCATGCCGATGCGCGCGACGTTCATGCCTTGCTCGGCTTCGGGCATCGCGCAGCCGATGATCACGTCCTCGATGCGGTTCACGTCGATACCCGGTGCCTGCGCGATCACGCTGCGTAGCACATGCGCGAGCATGTCGTCAGGGCGCGTGTTGCGGAACATGCCACGGGCCTTGCCGACCGGAGTACGCGTGGCGGCGACGATATAAGCGTCTTGCACTTGCTTGTTCATGGTTCGGGTCCTGTCGTCGTCGCTTAGTTACGGAGCGGCTTGCCGGTCTTGAGCATGTGCGCGATGCGCTGCTGGGTCTTGGGCATCTGGGCGAGCGCAACGAAGTGCTCGCGCTCGAGCCGAAGCAACCACTCCTCGTCGACCAGCGAGCCACGGTCCACATTGCCGCCCGAAATTACGGTTGCGATGCGCGTGGCAATTTCGTAGTCGTGCTCGGAGATGAACTGGCCTTCGAGCATGTTCACCAGCATCATCTTGAACGTCGCGATGCCTACGTCACCGGCGACCTGGATACGGCGCGCCGGCAGGGGCGGCCGGTAGCCGCCTTCGGCCAGTGCACGCGCCTGCGCCTTGGCCACGTGCAGAAGTTCATGCGCATTGAAGACGATGACGTCGCTGTCGCGCGCAAGCTTCAGTGACTTTGCTTCCATCGCGGATGCGGAAACCTTGCCCATGGCGATGCTTTCGAATGCGACCTTGAGCTGCGCGAACACGTCGCCACCGGAGCCTGCGGCGTCCGATGCGCGCACGGCAAATTCCTTCAATCCGCCGCCAGCCGGCAGCAGCCCGACGCCGGCCTCCACCAGACCGACATAGCTCTCAAGGCCCAGTACCGTGCGCGCCGCGTGCATCTGGAACTCGCAGCCGCCGCCGAGCGCAAGCCCGCGAACCGCAGCGACAACGGGCACCTGCGCGTACTTGATCCGCTGGCTGGTCGCCTGGAAGTTCGCCACCATCGCTTCGAAGCCGGCGACGTCACCGGCCTGCAGCAAACCCAGCGCGCCTGCGAGATCCGCACCGGCCGAGAACGGCTCCTTCGGCTGCCAGATCACGAGGCCACGGAAGTCGCGTTCCGCGATCGAGATCGCTTCCTGCAAGCCATCCAGCACCTTGTCCGACACCGTATGCATCTTGGTCTTGAAACTCACGACCGCGATGTCATCGCCTTCGTCGGCCCACAGGCGTACGCCTTCGTTCTC
>CADCUA010000018.1 GCA_902805755.1 uncultured Lysobacter sp. | reverse complement strand
TCGCGAAGGATCGTCAGTGCCGGGTGTCGCGGAGGAAGATGACCTGACGGTCCGGGCCGCCCGCCTGCTGCAATCAACGGCGAACGTTTCATCCGGCGCCTCGATCCGCGTCGAAAAACGCATTCCGGCAGGCGGCGGTTTCGGTGGCGGCTCATCGGATGCCGCGACGGTCCTGTTGGCGCTCGACGCGTTATGGGAAACGCACCTCGGAACCCAGTGTTTGGCGGAACTCGCGCTCCAGCTCGGCGCGGACGTCCCGGTGTTCATCCACGGCCGCAATGCCTGGGCCGAAGGTGTGGGCGAACAGCTTGCGCCGTTGGACCTGCCGCCGGCGTGGTATCTGCTCGCCGATCCGGGGGTCCACGCTCCAACTGCTGCACTGTTCGCAGCGCCTGAATTGACGCGGGATGCACCGCCCGCGACAATGCGCGCCTTCGTTTCGGGTCAACCGCTGGGCAATGCGTTCGAGCCGGTGCTGCGCAGCCGCGAACCGGCCGTCGACGCCGTGTTCGACGTGCTGGCACAGGTCGGCGAGCCGCGGCTGACGGGTTCGGGCAGTGGATGTTTCGTCGAATTCGCCACGCGCGAGGCCGCCGAGGCGGCCTGCCTGGCCCTGCCGGCCGGGCTGCGCGCCTGGGTGGTGCAGGGCGCATCGCGCTCGTCGTTGCTGGATGCACTCGAAGCATGGAAGTCTGCAGGCGGCTGAAGGAACGGCCCCGCGGACCCCGATAGTTCTCCAGGGGCGTCGCCAAGCGGTTAAGGCACCAGGTTTTGATCCTGGCATGCGAAGGTTCGAATCCTTCCGCCCCTGCCATTGAATATCGGGAATCGGGAATAGGGCATCGGAGTCGCGCTGTTGATCGCGCGCTCCACCTGGTTCCGGTTCTCGGGCATGCAGTTCCATCTTCCATTCCCGATTCCCAGTTCATGGCCATGCAAAACGATCGCAGCAACCTTCTGGTGTTCAGCGGCAACGCGAACCGGCCGCTCGCCGAAGCCGTGTGCAAGGAACTCGGCATCCGCCTCGGCAAGGCGCTGGTCGGCAAGTTCTCCGACGGCGAAGTGCAGGTCGAGATCGAGGAGAACGTGCGCCGGCAGGAGGTGTTCGTCATCCAGCCGACGAACGCGCCGACCGCCGAGAACTTCATGGAGCTGCTGGTGCTCGTCGACGCGCTCAAGCGCGCCTCGGTCACCAGCGTCACCGCGGTGGTGCCGTACTTCGGCTACGCCCGCCAGGACCGCCGCCCGCGTTCGTCGCGCGTGCCGATTACCGCCAAGGTCGCCGCGAAGATGTTCAGCGCGGTGGGCGGCGCCCCCGGGCGCCGGATAGACCTGCACGCCGACCAGATCCAGGGCTTTTTAG
>CADCUA010000017.1 GCA_902805755.1 uncultured Lysobacter sp. | reverse complement strand
GCTTGGGAATCTGCCCGTACCAGGATTCGCCAGTCCACGATGCGAAGTCGAAGTCGAGGTCCTTCTTCAGCTTCTCGATAAAGCGCTCGCGGTCCGCATGCCGCGCGTCGTCGGTGAAATACACGCCGCCGCTGCGGTTCGCGCACTTGACCACGTGCCCGGGCTTGACCTCGAGGTTCTCGAGCTCGTCGTAGTGATAGACGCCGACGGCCGGCACGAGATGGTCATGGCCGATGCGCTCCGCCACCCAGTCCCGCACCGCCACCTTGTCGGCGATGATCGGAAAGCGTGGATCGTTTCCGTGGCGGAGCTTACGCACGAAGATCTTCTCGGTCAGCGTGCGCGGCGCGTCCAGCCGCGGCCAGTAGCCGTGCTTGAGGAAAAAGCGGCTCTTCTCGACGCGCTCGACGCCGACCAGTTTTCGGACCGCGAACTGCACGTACAGGTTGACCGCACGGAGTGGAGCAGGCAAAGGCATCGTTCTGGAGATCCAATTCAACGGTTGAGCGACGCAGCACGCGGGACGCAGGCTGCACGGTTGCGGACGGCCGGCCAGCCGCTGTACTGCAGCGAAGGCGCATACCAAGTGACGCAAGCCGGGGCCTGTTCAGGCCACCGCAGCGCATCACCCGTTAAGCGTTTCGCGCGTGCCTGCGTGCGGCGTGTTGGATGCGAAGAAGAGCCGCCACGCGCAGCGACCACATCAGCGTTTGCCCCGACGCAGCATCGCCAGTGACGATCGAAGCCGAGGGTCGAGCACCAGCACGGGAAGTGCATACAGCGCGACGAACAACGCGCCGCCAGCGAACACCCGTTCCCACGCGCCGTCCAGGCCGAACAGATCGGTGAACCGGATGACCGCCAGCAATGCAGCCGCCGCAGCGAGCGCCGTCGCGACCACGCGCAGCTGGGGCAATTGCCGCAGCCCGCGCGGGCACCAGAGGAAATGTCCGGCCCACAACACGCCGTAAGCCAAGACGGTCGCCCAGGCAGCGCCCATGAAGCCCAGACGAGGAATGAGGATGAAGTTACTGCCGATGCTGACCACCGCCGCGGTGAAGGTGATACCGAGCACGGCAGTGGTGCGCTTGCGGAGCAGCAGGCCGTAGCCGGAAATATCGAAAATCGGATACAGCGCCATCACGATGCCGACCACGATGAAGACGTCGCCGGACCGCGCCTTGTCCGCGCCCGCGAGTGCCACCAGCGCGTCCTGGCCGATCGCAAGCAGCATCGCGACGACGCCGATCGACGCGTAGGTGATCGGGATCAGCATGCGTTTTTTCAGTTCGCGAACGCCCTGCTCGCCTTCGGTCGCGAACGTACGGTTCGCGACCGGTACGAACGCCTCCGACAGCGCCGTGCT
>CADCUA010000016.1 GCA_902805755.1 uncultured Lysobacter sp. | reverse complement strand
AATCAAGGAGGCCACGCGATGAAAACGCTCAAGCGCAAGGAGTACAAGAAGCTGCTGGAGCCGATGCAGCACGAGCTGGTGGCGATGGCGCGCTGGGCGCGGCACTCGGACCAGCGCATCGTCATCGTGCTGGAAGGCCGCGATACCTCCGGCAAGGGCGGCACCATCAAGGCCATTACCGAACACCTGGACACGCGCCAATGCCGGGTCGTCGCGTTGCCCAAGCCCAGCGAGCGCGAACAGGACCAGTGGTACTTCCAGCGTTACGTCGCGCAGCTGCCCGCGCGCGGAGAGATCGTGCTGTTCGACCGCAGCTGGTACAACCGCGCCGGCGTGGAAAAGGTCATGGGCTTCGCCAGCGACGCGCAGGTCGAGGACTTCCTGAAGCAGGCCCCGGCGTTCGAGAAGCTGCTGGTCGATGACGGCATCGTGCTGTGCAAGTACTGGCTGACCACCGACCAGGCGCAGCAGGAAGAACGCTTCGCCGAGCGCCTGCACGACCCGCTCAAAGCCTGGAAGCTCTCGCCCATCGATGTCGAAGCCCGCGAAAGGTACGACGAATACACCCGGGCGCGCGAAGCCATGCTCGAGGCCACGCACACCCCGCACGCACCCTGGACCCTCGTTGAATTCAACGACCAGCGACGCGGACGGCTCACGCTGATCCGCCACCTGCTCGACCGCCTGCCGGACGTGCACGTTCCGGAGGAGAAGCCGGTGTTTCCGGCGCTGCCGGACGAGCCCGGGAAAGAGAGATACGGGACGCTGGAGCCGATCCCGCTGTACGACACCAGGGCGGATGGGTAGAGAACGCGAGTCAGGCGAACCGAGTCACGCCGACTGCCGCGCGCTCGTTGCGAAGGCGATGAGTGACGACGAACTCGAGATCGTCCGGCTGCGCGTTCAGCGCCAGCATCCGCGAAGCGCCGACTAATTACGCGCAATGATCGAAGCGAAGGCGTCGCGCCCGCCTAGGCCGGCCAAGGCCGGTCGGCGGCGAAACGCGGCTACGGGTGCGACGCGGGAATCTCCAACCCGCCCCGTGTTTACGAAGTCGCGGCCCGGCTTACATGGTGGCGAGGCCGAAAGTGCTGCCCGATGCTCGAAACCGCTTGGTACGAGTGGGACAGGGGCTTGAATCAGGAACGAGCAAGCGGACCCTTCTTCTCGCGCACAAAACCGCTGGTCCGTAAGCCACACCCGGCTCAGGCCTACAGCCCCTGCCATACGACACATGCGCGGAGGTGTGTTGGTTAACTACATTACCTACACAGTTGGCATGGGCCGACGGAAAGGACACCGCGCATGACCGCTTGCACCCTGACCCTGAACGACGTGGGCTTCCGCTACAAGGGCGGCCATGAAGCCCTCTCCGAAGTCTCGCTCCGGCTTGAGCGCGGGATCGTCGGGCTGCTCGGCCCGAACGGCGCCGGCAAGTCCACGCTGATGCGTATCCTCGCCACGCTGGCCAAGCCCACGCGTGGCCATGTGCAGTGGAACGGCGAGGACACGGCGCGGCGCCCGGACGCGCTGCGTCGCACGCTGGGTTACCTGCCGCAGGACTTCGGCGTGTATCCGATGCTCAGCGCGCGCGAGTTCCTGAGCTACCTCAGCGCGGTGAAAGGCATTTCGGCCAAGGGCGCAAAGGCCCGCGTCGACGAATGCCTGGCGCAGGTCGGCCTGTCGGAAGTCGGCGAGCGCCGCCTCGGCGAGTTCTCCGGCGGCATGCGCCAGAGGGTAGGCATCGCCCAGGCGCTGTTGAACGATCCCAGGCTGCTGATCGTCGACGAGCCCACGGTAGGTCTGGACCCGGAGGAGCGGCTGCGCTTTCGCCACCTGCTGACCGACCTGGCGGTCGACCGCCTGGTGATCCTGTCCACGCACATCGTTTCCGACATCGAAGCAAGCGCCGGCTCGCTGGCCATCATGGCCAAGGGCCGCCTGTTGTTTTCCGGCACGCCGGAGGCACTGATCGCCACGGCGGCCGGCCACGTCTGGGAATGGACCGTGCCCGCCCCACAGGTGGCTGCGGTGCGCGCGAACCATGTCACCACGGGCTCGCAGCAGCGCGCCGACGGCGTGCGCCTGCGCCTGGTTGCCGAGCGCTCGCCATCGGCCGACGCGGTGCCTGCCTCGGCCAGTCTCGAGGACGCTCACCTTTGGCTGGTTTCCCGCGGGGAGAAGCACTGACATGGACGCCCTGCGCAGAATCTTCGCCATCCTTCTCGCCGACCTGCGCGAGCGCACCCGCACGGCACGCTTCTGGATCGTGCTCGGCCTGGTAGGCGTCGCCACCTGGCTCTGCTTCCCTGCGTTCGAATCGGGACAACTGGCCGTATCGGTGGACGGCGCGCGCGGCCGCTATTCGAGCGCATGGACCGGGCTGACGCTCGGCATGTTCTATTCGACGCTGCTGACCTGGCTCGGCTTCTATCTTGTACGCGGCACCGTGCTGCGCGATTTCGATACCCGCGTCTGGCAGTTGCTTGTCGCCACGCCGATGACGCGCAGCGGCTACCTGGTGGCGAAGTGGGCCAGCCACATGGCGGTCTTCTCCTGCGTGATCGCGGTCGGCCTGGTGGTCGGCGCGCTCGCGCAATGGGTGCGCGCCGAAGACCGCGCGTTCGACCTCGTCGAACTGGTCAAGCCGGTGCTGGTGATCACCCTGCCCGCGCTGTCGCTCACCGCGTTCTTCGCGATCCTCTTCGACCTGGTGCCGATGCTCCGGCGCACCGGCGGCAACGTGCTGTACTTCTTCGCCTACCTGACGGTGTTCGCCGGCCTGACCACGAGCTTCGACCAGGGCGCCAACGCAGCGAACCTGCAGCTCATGAGCGACCCGGCAGGATTCACGCTGGTCAGCCATTCGTTCGCACAGGCACTTGCGGGCCAGAGCCCGGCCATCGACTTCACCAACGTAAGCGTCTCAATTGGCGCGGGTGAACTCGGCCGCATCGGCGAGGCGCCGCGCCTGTTCGAGTGGACCACGTGGCAGGTCGAAGCCGGCACGCTGCCCGGCCGCCTGTTCTGGCTGCTGCTGGGGCTGGCCGGCAGCGCCGCGCTGGCACCGTTCGTCGACCGCGCCGCCGCGCGCGTCAGCTCCGCGCCCGCCGGCGACCGTGCGGGCCGGCGCCTGCGCTGGCTCGATCGCATCCTGGCCCCACTCGAGCATGGCGCGCTCGGCACACTCGTCGCCGCCGAGCTGCGGCTCGCCCTGCGGCGCCGCAGCCTCCTGTGGTGGGCAGCGATGCTGGTCGCCGCCATCGTCCAGGTCGCCACGCCCCTGCCGAACGCCGCGATGGCCGCGGTGGTCGCCTGGATGCTCGGAATCGACGTGCACGCTCGCGCCCTGCTGCGTGAATCGGAAACGCGCACTGGCGGGCTGGTGTTCACCGCGCCCGACGCGGCGCGGCGTGTATCGCTGGCGCGGCTGTGTTCGGCCCTGCTGCTGTCGCTGTTCGCCGTCGCCCCGCTGCTGCTGCGCTCGCTGGCGACTGCGGGCGACCTGGCTGGGCCGGTGTTGCTGGTTGCAGCCGCCGTCGCGGTACTGGGTCTGGCGGCGGGTGCGCTGTTCCGCAACCCGCGCCCGTACGAGCTGGCGATGGTGGTGCTTGCCTACGTCGGCGTGCAGGGCAGCGGCCCGTTGGCGGTCGCCGCGCAGTCACCGGCGATGACGACGGCTGTCGGCATCGCACTGGCGGCGGGCCTGCTGCTGTTGGTCGCCACCGCGCCGCGGCTGGCCGCGGCAAGCGAACGCACGACGTCATAGCCGGCAATGCACAAGGGACAGGGACGGAGGTGGTCATGCCGACGCAGCGACCTCCGCTCCCTTTCGCCTACGCCTGTTTCGACGCCGCGGCGATGTCCGCCGTGCCCGCAACGGAGCGGATCGCATCCGCCACCGCCTTGGCATTCCCGCTGTCGATGTCATGCCCCGTCGCGAAACGGCGGTGAGTGCCCTGCGAGAAGCCCGCGAACAGCGTCGCGTGCTGGGCCTTCCACAACGACTTGCCCTGCGCGGTTTCCTTGAACACGAACGACTCGTCGGCAACTTTGTGCATGTCAGCAATGCAACCGGCAGGTCGGGCATCGCACGAGAGGGAAACCCCACGCTGACGCCTGTTTTCCACGTGACGGAAGCCGGACGAGGCCGAGCGGGCGGCGTAACGTCGCGACGCGATAAGTAGGAAACAAAAGGCCCCGCACTGCGGGGCCTTTTGTTTGGAGCTGAGTAAGTAAACCTGACTCCACTACGCGGGTGTCAGTGAACCTGACCCCGTTATATCTGGACCCGCTTTTCAGTCACGCGCGCCGCCCTCCCGCCGCAGTGCCAGCGCCATCGGTACGAACCCGGCCATGAGCAGTCCCGCGCCGATGAGCATCCAGTTGTCTTGGTCCCAGAACATCAGGAACAGGACGGACCCCGCGACCACCGACCACGGCGACCAGCGCGGGATGGTACGCAGCTCCAGGAGGGCAAGGGCCTGAAGTGCAAACCCGGCAAAGGCGAGCTTCGCGAGGGACGTCGTCAGAAGGAACGCACCACGGGGTGTGGTCATTGCAGCGAACGTCGCCGTCGCACCCTCTGC
>CADCUA010000015.1 GCA_902805755.1 uncultured Lysobacter sp. | reverse complement strand
CGTCTTCAATGCTTACGCTGCGGCGCAGTGGCGCATAGGTTTCGAAGTGATGCAGCATCTTGCGGAAGTTGGAAATGCCGGCCGCCGCGAGGGTCTTGATCGGGCCGGCCGAGATCGCGTTGACACGCGTGCCTTCCGCGCCGAGGTTCAAAGCCAGGTAGCGCACGGTTGCTTCGAGGCTGGCTTTCGCAACGCCCATGACGTTGTAGTTCTGCAGCGCACGTTCCGCGCCGAGATAGCTCAGCGTCAGGATCGAACCGTTGCGGCCGGCCATCATCGGCCGTGCGGCTTTCGCAAGCGCGGCAAGCGAGTACGCGGAGATGTCATGCGCAATGCGGAAATTCTCGCGCGACAGGCCGTCGAGGAATTCGCCTTCGATCGCTTCGCGCGGTGCGTACGCGATGGCGTGCACAAGAATGTCGAAGCCGTCCCAGCGCTCGGCGAGCCGGGCAAAGCACGCGTCGATCTGTGCATCGTCCGACACGTCGAGCGGAAGCACGATGTCGCTTCCGAGCTCGGCCGCTGCCTTCTCGACGCGCGACTGCAGCTTGTCGTTCTGGAAGGTAAAGGCGAGTTCGGCGCCTTCACGATGCATCGCTTCGGCAATGCCGCTGGCGATCGAGCGTTGGCTCGCGACGCCGGTGATCAACGCGCGCTTGCCCTGTAGAAAACCCATGTGCTCTCCATTGAGTGATGCGCAGGCGCCTGCTGGCGCTCGCGAGGGCGCTAGTGTGCCTTGCGGCGGCGATGGGGCCAACCGCTTGGCGTGTCAGCCCTTGGGAGCGTCAGTGGAAGCGCCAAGCGGGCGCACCGGGCGATCGAGCGACCGCACCCAGTCCTCGCGGTCTCCAGCGCGGTGCATCATGCACGACAGCGCGTGCAGTTTTTCGACATAGCTGCGCGTGTGCGACGGCAGTCCGGCCAGATGCTGCGGGCCGGCATCGCGCGTAGTGCGACCGCTGCGGCGCAGTTCTTTATCCACGCGGTTTTCGCCAGCGTTGTACGCCATGACGGCCAGGCGCCAGTTGCCCCCGAAGCGCTTGTGCAGCGTCGACAGGTATTGCACGGCGGCGCGTGTGGACTCGATCGGCGACATGCGCCCGTCGTCACCTTTTCCGACCGAGAGCTTGAGCGAGCGCGCCGTCGACGCGATGAACTGCCACAGGCCCGCCGGTCCCGCAGGACTGCGCGCCTGCGGGCGGTATTCGCTTTCAACGAACGGGATCAATGCATATTCGCTGGGCAGGCGTGCTTCGCGCAGAGCCTCCACGACATGTGCGAACACCGGCATGACCTGACTGTTCGTCGCCGCGAGACGCTCGGGCGCGCTGGAAAAATGGCCTTTCCAGCGCGTACCGCTGCTGGAATCG
>CADCUA010000014.1 GCA_902805755.1 uncultured Lysobacter sp. | reverse complement strand
CGGCTTAACTGCCACCGTCTGCTTTGGTCCCGCGTGCACCGCAGGCATAACCGTGCTTCAAACCGGAGCAGGAACGACTGAACCCGCTCTAAGCACAACGGCCCGCATCGAGGCCGCGTGTGGCATGCGCCGACGTTGCCTCGGACAGACGCGATTTGACGTGCACACCCCGCACCGAGGAGATCGCCATGAAGCACCGTATCCTTGCATTCGCCGCGGCCGTCGCGCTGTGGCCGTTCGGTTCGCTTGCGCAATCCATCGACGTGCTCTGGTACGCGTATTCGCCGCCGGGCTCGCCGACCCAGTATCGCGAGGACATGCAGGCGTTCGCCGACCGGGCCCACCTGCTGTCCTCGGGGGTGCGGTGGCGGGTAACGTTCTTCGGCCCGGGCGAGCGTCCCGACTTCGAGGCGTACGACGTGCTCGTGGTGGAGTCGTCGTTTGCCGGGTTATTCGACGATGCCGGGCAGGCCGATTACACGGGGATCCTGGCCAACGAAGCCGCGATCACGGCCGCGCGCGGCAATCGCACGCTGATCACCGGCGCCACGCCCGACTTCAGCCTCAATCGGGCGGAGCCCATGGAGCCCATGGAGTTCGTGCAGGACGGGGCGGCCGGGGTGCTGGCGAACTGGATCAACTGGGCCGGCAGCGGCAGCGGGCTCGGCGTGGTCGCGCTCGATGCCGAGGAGTCGCTCTGGTGGTACCGGCCGGGCTCGTTCCTGAGCGGAGAGGTCAACAGCGATGACCTCGAATACGACTGCTGCTTCCGCGATTACATCCCCGCCGATCGGCGCAGCTGGCCGATCAACACGGGCCTGACCGACGCAGCGGCGCTGGCGGTGACCAACGCCACGGTCGCCTTCAAGGTGCCGCCACCGCCGGGCTACACGACGATCTTTGCATCGGTCGGGTTCTCGGACGAACCGACCGCCGGCACCGTGGCGACCGCATCGGAAGCGGCGGGTTCGAACGTGCCGCGCGAGGAGTACTGGTGCGACGCCCTGCTGCCACCGCTGCATCGTCCGCGGACGCTGCCGACATCCGCGCGAGCGATGATTCCGGTGCGCATGCGGCTGCTCGATGAGCACGGCGAGCGTGTCGACCGCGGCGACGTGCGCGACGCCCCGTTGTTGACCGTGCGCTTTGGTTCGCGCGTGCAGACGATCGGACCGTTCGTGCAGCACGGTCGCGCCGGCGCGGGCGGCTACTGGATGGCAATGCTGCCCAGCCACGCGATCAGCGAACGCGGCACGCACACGATGGATGCTTTGGACGGCGGCAGCTACTACTAAGTCGTGCTGTGCACGCAGACTGTCACGCGCGGCTGAGCCCGTCGTCTACGGTACGCTATCGGTAAAGTGGCATTTTC
>CADCUA010000013.1 GCA_902805755.1 uncultured Lysobacter sp. | reverse complement strand
GCTACCGAATTTGATAGTCAGGCCGGTGCCCAGCGAAGGGAGCATGGTGGTCGACCGGCTCCCCCGTGTTTCCAAACCGCTGCCGACCCGCGGCTTTCAGGACCCCGGCACGGGGCGCTGATCGCGCTGGCTGATGCCGCGCTGCGCCGCTTCGCGTGCGTCCTCACGCGCGGCCGCCGTCATGCAGACGGTCTTTGGACGGTTGCTTCCCACCGGGCGCACGCGCTCGCAGACCATGCGCTCGGCGGCGTCGTTGTTCACCAGCGCTTCGATCGCCTCGAGCGCATTGAACAGCTCGATCTGCTCGCGCTCGTTGAGCTCGGTCGTGCGCGTGACGTTGCGGATCAGCTGCTGGGCGATCTCCTGCTTCGCGAACAGCTGCTGCCGCTGGGCCTCGTTGAGCTTGCCGTAGCGCCCCTTGCCGGCTTCGGCTTCCGCGCGGATCTGCGCCTGTTGCGCGCGGATCGCTTCCGCGTCGAGATTCGGATGCGCGGCGAGCGCCGGCACCGAAAGAGCGAGTCCGATCGTCAGTACCGCAACGGATAGATATACGTGCTTCATAACTGCCCCCTTGGCTTGAACTTGCACGCTAGCGCTGACCCACGCGTGCGTCCAGTGCCGCGCCGGAACAAGCGCGCAGGCCTTGCAGCGTTGTCCCGGACACGCAGCGCGTGCGGCCATGCCGCCCGCACGCGGCTGCGCTGCGCACGTCGCTCTACGCTATGGTCCGCACCACATCATGGAAGGGAAAGACGCATGACGTCGGCATCGCAGGACCTGGAGCTTTTCGTGCGCGACGCGTTGCTGCGGGGCGAGACAAAGACGGCGATCGACAGCGCGCTGATACAGGCCGGCTGGACGCCCGAGCAGACGCGCAGCGTGCTCGACGCCTATGCCGACGTGGCGTTCGCGGTACCGGTGCCACGCCCGCGCGCGTCGCTGTCGGCGCGCGAAGCGTTCGCGTACCTGGTGATGTTCGCGACGCTGTACTTCAGCGCATGGAACCTGGGCAGCCTGTTGTTCGACCTGATCAACCGCACGTGGCCGGATGCGGCGATGACGGACTATCTGTCCCGCGCGCACGACAGCTCGATCCGCTGGTCGGTCGCCGCGCTCATCATCGCGTTCCCGGTGTTCGCGTTCGTCGCGCGCCGTGTCTCGATCGATGTCGCGCGCCACCCGATCAAGCGGCTTTCGGCGGTGCGCCGCTGGCTGACGTACATCACGCTGTTCATCGCGGCCACGGCGCTGATCGGCGACACCACGACGCTGGTCTACCACGTGCTCGGCGGCGAGCTCACGGTGCGCTTCATGCTGAAGGTGCTCGTGGTCGCGTTCATCGCCGGCGGCATCTTCGGCTATTACCTGTGGGATCTGCGACGCGAGGAGGTGCGGGCATGAGCGCGCGTCCGGTCGGCACCTGGTTCCTGGTCGTTGCAGGCATCGCGGTCGCCGCAAGCCTCATTGCGGCGATTGCCGTCATCGGGTCACCCTCGCACCAGCGCAACCTGCGCTTCGACGAACGCCGCGAGCACGAGCTGGTGCTGATCAAGAACGCGATCGAGCAGCACGCACGCTCGGAGCGCCGCTTGCCGCAGGCCCTGGCCGAGTTGCGCCAGTCCGACGGCACCGCCTTGAACCCGGTCGACCCGCAGACGCGGCAGCCCTACGGGTACCGCGCACTCGATGCGCGCAGGTACGAGCTGTGCGCGACGTTCGCCACCGCACGCAGGCCACGCGATGGCTCGGAGCCCTATGTCGAAGACCGCTGGCGGCACCCGGCCGGGCGGCACTGCTTCACCCACGCATTGCCGAAAGCCGGTGGCGCCGCGCAGGGACATGGGGCAATGGCCGCGGCTGAGGCTGCGATCGGCAGCGTCGAAACCGACATTGATGGACAGCGGTAGTCGATCATCCGGGCACTGCAGACGCCAGGGATAGGCCCGACCACCCAAGGCCAAGGGGCCTGATCCCGCGCCGGTCGCTCACGCACGTCCACGCAGGCGGCGTGGGCCAGCGGATGACAGGCCTCCGCTTCGACGGAACCTCTGGACGAGTCGATGCACCGGTTCCCAAGCGGCGCACACCGCGCCGCAAGCGATCGCTCGACTGCGAATGATCCAGTCATTGTCGGCGCGCAACCGACCCGGATTCCCGCGCGAAACCATCGTGCACCGCAACGAAATCGTCGCGAGCACGCGTGATCGAGGCCCTGACGACGCTACAACCCTCAAGATGAACACGCGATAGGCGCATGCGTGACGCTCTCGATCCTGGAAATGTGACGCGCAGCATAATTTCACACTTGCAGAGTCCGCTTGACTCGGGTGGTCGCATGTCGGGGCCCGGCCCCAACGTGCGGCTGCGGATGCCACTGACGGCGGCCGCACTTCCCCCGACATCAAGCGTAAGGAGCTCTACAGCATGCACGCAGGTTCCCGCACCAACGCCCCGTCCGCCGCCCGCAACGCACTCAGCGTTGCCGTGATCGCCGCCGCCTCGCTGCTCAGCGCTGGCGCTGCGGTTGCATCCGAGTCGTTCGACCCGCAGCTGCAGTTCGCGATGCAACGCGATCTGGGCATCTTCCCCCACCAGGTGTCGCAGTACCTGCGCACCGAGCGCCTGGCGCAGGCGCAGGAAGCGGTCGCACGCCGTCAGCTGGGCGCGGGTTACGCCGGCAGCTGGATCGAGCGCAAGGACGATGGCAGCTTCCGCTTCGTGGTCGCCACCACGCGCTCGAATGCGTCCGTGACCGGCGCGCACATGCGCCAGGCCCGCTTCTCGCTGAAGGAGCTCGAAGGCGCGAAGTCGCGACTCGATGACCTCCAGCGCCTGGCGGCGAACCGCGAGCAACTGCTGCGCGGCGTGCAGTCCTGGCATGTCGATCCGACCACGAACAGCGTGGTGGTGAACGTTGCGCCGGGCATGGACGCGAGCGCGGTCGACTTCGTCGCGGCCAGCGGCATCGACGCCGACACCGTGCGCGTGCAGACCGTGCCGGGCACCGTGCAGACAACGGCGAACATCGTTGGTGGTTTCGAATACCGCATCAACGGCTCGTCGCTGTGCTCGATCGGCTTCTCCGTCACGCGCAGCGGTACGCGCGGCTTCGCCACCGCCGGTCACTGCGGCGGCGTCGGTGCGAGCGTGAGCGTGAGCGGGCAGAACGTCGGCACGTTCCAGGCATCGCGCTTCCCGACCAACGACCGCGCCTGGGTCAGCGTGGGCAGCGGCCACAACCTCTACGGCCTGGTCTACAACTACAGCAACAGCACCTACGTGCCGGTGCGTGGCAGCAGCGAGGCCGCGATCGGTGCGTCGCTGTGCCGTTCGGGCCGGACGACCGGTTGGAAGTGCGGCTCGATCACCGCGAAGAACGTGACCGTGAACTACTCGGTCGGCCCCGTGTACGGCCTCACCCAGACGAACGTCTGCACCGGTCGCGGCGATTCGGGCGGCTCGTGGATCACCGGCAGCAACCAGGCGCAGGGCCTGACCTCGGGCGGCAACCTGCCCTCGGGCAGCAACGACAACTGCAGCCTGTCGAGCTCGCAGCGCCAGACCTACTTCGAACGCATCAACCCCGTGCTCAGCGCCTACGGCCTGAGCCTCGTACTCGGTTGATCGCGCGCATGTAGCCACAAAAACGCCCCGGGTGACCGGGGCGTTTTTATTGCGACGGCCTGCGCGGCCGAGTCGTGCACCACCCTTCAAAAGCCCACTTTTTGGCGTCGTTGACGCGACGCGATCGCCGTTGATTCTGCCCGTCTATCCGGTCGTGCAGCCCAACCCGCTTCGCGATCCAAGCCAGCCCGCTCCCGTTACGTGGCGCACTGCGCCGATTCCACCGGCAAACGCGCGGCGATCCAGCCCTGGATGCCCGCCGCCATCACGCGCGCATTCGCATAACCCATCGCTTTCGCGCGCCGCGCGGCCAGCGGCGCTTTGCGGCACATCGGGTTGGAACAGTAGAAAACCAGCAGCGTGCCCAGGTCTTCGGGCAGGTCGCGCCCGGTGAAGTGCTGCGGGTCGAGGTTGCGGGCGCCCGGCACATGCGCGCGCGCGAATCGCGATGCGTCATTGACATCGATCACCCACGTGCGCGCCGCGGGCGGCAGTACGTGGACTTCGTCGCAGGACATGGACTTCACGCCCATCAGCAGTGCAAGCATCGGATCGTTCCTCAGAAGGTGAGACAGGCAAAGCGACGACCGGCAGCGGGCACCACGCAGAAACCGCGCTTCAACGTTCGTTGCGATGGCGGCGGTGAATGCGTGCGCGCCGCACACCGAGCGCGATGATCGCCAGCGAGTAGACGCCGGCCACCACCAGCAGCCGCGCCTGCGACCAGTCGCCGTGCTTCGACCAGAACAGGATGCCGACGAAGCTCGCCATCAGTGCCGCGTAGACGATGCCGTGGCGAAGCAGCTCGCTGCGCTCGGCCGGGTTGCGTGCGCGGCGCATCGCCAGGCGCACATCGAGCAGCACCGCGCCCAGCACCACCGTGAACGCGGCGAGCACGGCGCCGATCGAACCCAGCGCCCATTTGCCGGCCGTGGCCGACGCCGAGATCGTCGTGGCCGCGCCGGCGTACAGC
>CADCUA010000012.1 GCA_902805755.1 uncultured Lysobacter sp. | reverse complement strand
ATCGGCAATGTCTTCATGCGGCGTGAAGGGCGTAACCCGGCCTTGTTCCCGATCGTCACCGGCAGCCACGTCGACACCCAGCCGACCGGCGGCAAGTTCGATGGCAATTACGGTGTGCTGGCTGGGCTGGAAGTGGTGCGCACCCTCAATGAGCGGAACATCCAGACCGAGGCGCCGATCGAGGTCGCGTTCTGGACCAACGAGGAAGGCTCGCGCTTCGTGCCGGTGATGATGGGTTCCGGCGTGTTCTGCGGCGCCTTCAGCCTCGAGACCGCATACGCGGCGAAGGACGTGGACGGCAAGACCGTGCGCGAGGAGCTCGAACGCATCGGCTACCTGGGCGCGGAAGAGCCGGGCCGGCATCCGATCGGCGCGTATTTCGAAACCCACATCGAGCAGGGGCCGGTGCTGGAAGACGCCGACAAGGTGATCGGCGTGGTGCCGGCCGTGATGGGCCTGTCCTGGTACGACTGCACGGTCACCGGCATGGAAGCGCACGCCGGCCCGACGCCGATGGGACTGCGCCGCGACGCGCTGCAGGTGGCCACCACCATCATGCAGGAAACCGTGGCGATCGCGCACCGCTATCCGCCGTACGGGCGCGGCACGGTGGGGATGGTGCAGGTGTTCCCGAACAGCCGCAACGTCATCCCCGGCCAGGTCAAATTTTCGATCGACCTGCGCAACGTGAGCGACGCGCTGCTGAACACGATGCACGAGGAAATGCTCGCCTTTGTCGCGAAAACGCGGGGTGAGACCGGGCTCGGCATCGAGGTCGAACGCGTTTCCTACTATCCGCCATGCCCGTTCCACCCCGACTGCGTCAACGCGGTGCGCGCCGCGACCGACAAGCTGGGCTACTCGACGATGGACGTCGTCTCCGGTGCCGGCCACGACGCCATCTACACCGCACGGGTCGCGCCGTCGGGCATGATCTTCGTGCCGTGCAAGGACGGCATCAGCCACAACGAAATCGAAGACGCGCAGCCGGCGCACCTCGAGGCCGGCTGCAATGTACTGCTGCATGCGATGCTGGAGCGGGCAGGGGTGGCCGGCTGACGGGCAGTGTGCGGCGCGGCCGGTCCGTGCATTGGGCGCACGGAAACTTGGCTAGAATGGCCGCATGCCGAGCAAAACCCCTACCTATCCCGGACCGATGACCGCGCGTGGCGCCGTGCTGGCCGTGCTGCTGTCGAACGAAGACCAGACCGGCGCCGAACCGCTGCGGGGGCGCGTCACCCTGGCCGCCATCGTGCGGACGTTAAAACGTAAATACAACTGGCCGATCGAAACGAGCAGCTTCCCGTCGAACAGCGTGGATGGCCGCGCCACCTGGGCGACGGTGTACAGCCTGCCGCCGGAGGTCATCGCGCGTGCGCT
>CADCUA010000011.1 GCA_902805755.1 uncultured Lysobacter sp. | reverse complement strand
GCCTTGATGCGCAGGTTGATGTCTTTCGACACCAGCACCACCGGCACGTCCGGGTGCTGGTCCTTAAGCGCCAGCACAGCGCCCAGAATGTGGTTGTCCGGGATCACCACGCCGAAGCGCTTGCCGGAGTCGAAGTCGCGCGTCTGGAAGTACAGCCGTCCGACGCTCTGGGCGCCCCGCAGCTGGATCGCCTGCGGCCGCTCGAGCGGCACGCCGTTCGCGACCGCGTCGAGGCCTGAGCTTTCAATCAGCTCGGCGAGGAAGCGACTGACCTGTCGCGCGTTACGGCTGGCTTCGGACGTGCCCTTCTTGCCGTTGTCCAACTCTTCGATCACCTGCATCGGCAGGTAGACGTCGTGCTCCTCGAACCGGAACAGCGCGGTCGGGTCATGCATCAGCACGTTGGTATCGAGAACGTAGATGCGCTTGCTTCGGGTCATGGGGTTCCTTTCAGGACGCGCAGAAAGTCGGGCACGACGGTGTGACCGGCGCCCGCCGGGCAGGGCGGGGCGCAACCAGGAGAACGCGGTGGCTCACCCGGCCCGGACGGCCTCGAGCGTATCAAGCACGGCGCCGGCATGGCCGGAAACCTTCACGGGCCGCCAGATATGCGCAATGCATCCGTCCGGATCCAGCAGGAACGTGCTGCGCACGATGCCCATCACCTTGCGGCCGTACATGTTTTTCTCGGCGATGACGTCGAACGCATGGCATACGGACTCGTCGGCGTCGCTGACGAGCTCGAACGCGAAGCCCTGCTTCGCGCGGAAATTCTGGTGGGACCGCATGGAATCACGTGATACCCCGAGTACGGTCGCGCCCAGCGCTTCGAACTGCGGCAGCAACGCATTGAAGTCAGCGCCTTCGGTCGTGCAACCCGGCGTGCTGTCCTTGGGATAGAAGTACAGCACCAGCCAGCGGCCGCGGTAGGCGGAAAGCGATGTCACGCTCCCGCTCGAGAGCGCCAGCGGAAGGTCCGGCACGCACTCGCCGACATCAGCCATCGGGCATCTCCAGGAAACGGTGAGCGGCACTTGTACCGTGTGCCATCCCGCCAGTTACGGGCGCGAAGCAGCAAAGGCACGCGCTGCTGCAGCAGGACCGCGCGCGCAAGAGAATCCGACAGCTCCGCGGCGCGATCGCTCCAGCAACGCGTTCAGAACTTCATCGGGTCCATGATCGCGTCGAGATTCAGGTGGTCACAGAACTCGAGGAAATCATCGCGGAGCGCGGCGATGTGCATGCTCGACGGCACGCCGATCGTAATCTGCGCCGAGAACATGTCCGCTCCCGTCTGCATCGCACGGTAGCGCGAGCAGTGCAGGCTTTCGATGGTGATGCCCTGGCGGTCGAAAAAGTCGGCCAGCTGGAACAGGATGCCGGGCTTGTCGGCCGCCACGACTTCGACGACATACGGCAACAGGTTCGACTGCACCTGTTTCGCGGCCGTGCGATACCAGTTGAGCTTGAGGCTCTCCTCGCGCTCCAGCCGGCTCAGCATTGACTCGAGCTTCGCCACGGCGTCCCATGAGCCGACTGCCAGCGCGGTCACCGATACGTCGCGGCCGACGGTGGCCAGTCGCGCGTCCACGAGGTTGCAACCACTGTCGGTGATCCTGCGGCTGACGGACAGCAGCGGCGACTCCGGGTGCGTGGTGTACGCATTGATCAGCAGATAGTTTTCGTTCGGCGACGGCCGGGAAGCGGAATCAGTCAAGGCGGCGCCTGCATCGTATGCGGTCCGGCCATGTGCCGGGCCAATGAACGACAGCCCTTTGGCGGCTGCGGATTACAAGGAGCATACTTGCCCGCGCTTTCGCGCCGCAAGTAACATCGGCCGCGCTTGCGGTGCTGCGCAGCACGCTGTCCGCATATTTCACGTCTCATCCACGTAGGACTTTCCATTGCGACTTTCCGGCAGCATCACCGCGCTGGCGACGCCTTTCGATGCGTCCGGCGAACTCGATCTCCATGCCTGGCAGCGGCTGCTGGCCGCGCAGCTCGAAGGCGGGACGCAAGGCATCGTTGTCGCCGGCTCGACCGGTGAGGCAGCCGCGCTGTTCGACCTCGAGTACGACACGCTGCTGCGCACGGCCGTCGAGTTCGTTGCCGGCCGCATTCCGGTCCTCGCGGGTACTGGTCTGTCGAGCACGGCAAGGACGATCGAGCAGACCCGTCGCGCGGGTGCGCTGGGCGCAGACGCCGCGCTCGTGGTCACGCCGCCGTACGTCAGGCCAACGCAGCAGGGGCTGATCGCGCACTACCGCGCGGTCGCCGATGACGGCGCATTACCGGTCGTGCTCTACAACGTGCCGGGACGTACCGGCACCGACCTGTTGCCCCAGACAGTAGGTGAGCTGGTTTCACATCCACGCATCGTGGGCATCAAGGAAGCGCGCAATGACACCGGGCGCATGGCGGAGTTGCTGCCGCTGCGCAGCGAGGGTTTCACCGTGCTCAGCGGTGACGATCCGACCGCATGCCGCGCGATGCTTGCGGGCGCGGACGGTGTGATTTCCGTGGCTTCGAATGTTCTGCCCGGCGCATTCCGCAAGCTCTGCGACCTCGCGCGCGAGGGTCAGGTGGAACAGGCGAGTACCTGGGACAGGCGCCTGGCGGAGGTCTGCGAGTTCCTCGGTGTCGAGCCGAACCCCATCCCGGTCAAGGCCCTGCTCGCCCGTCAGGGCATCGGGCATGGCCTGCGGCTGCCGCTCACGCCGCTGTCCGCGCATCATGTTGCGCAGGCGGACGCGATGGCGGCGGCCGTGCGCGAACTCGAATATGCCTGCGGCACCGCCGCGGCCTGATCCATCACTTTCCAGGAGTTGCAGATGCATGTGTCCGCCCCGTTGTCCCGCGCTGTCGCCAGTGCGCTCCTGCTGAGTCTGCTGGCCGCCAGCGGCTGCAGCTGGTGGCGCAAAAGCAGCAAGCTCTATTCACAGAGCCCGGAAAACCGCCCGCTCGAAGTCCCGCCGGAGCTGGATCGCACGGCGGTTACCGGCGCAACCGCCCCAGCTGCCGCATCACCGGTAACCGCAGCGCAGGCGCAACCCGCAGCGCCGACTGCGGCACCTGCCGGGCTCGGTTTCGCCGTTGCCGGCTCGCGTGACGAAGCGTTCGATCGCGTCGACAAGGCGCTTGCCGCGGTGCAGGGCGTGACGGTTGCGAGCCGCGCCAAGCTCCTCGGTGCATTCGACGTGAGCTACGAAGGCAGCAGCTTCCTGGTGCGCGTGAGTGCGGCCGAATCCGGCGCGCAGGTGTCGGCGGTCGATCCGCGGGGCCTGCCGGCCAGTGGCGATGCGCCGCGCAAGCTCATGACGCAGCTGCAGGCTGCACTGGCGACACCCTGACCACCCGTCAGCAGGCAAGCCGGCAGACAGAAAAACGGGCGCTCCGGCGCCCGTTTTTCATTCGGCCATTCGACGCATCAACGCTCGATCAGGTCGATCTTGCCCGGCTTGCCTTCCCATTCCTTCGCATCAGGCAGCGGGTCCTTGCGCGTGGTCAGCACGGGCCAGGCCTTCGCAAGTTCGGCATTGAGCTTCACGAACGCTTCCTGTCCCGCTGGCACGTCGTCCTCGGGATAGATCGCATTGATCGGGCATTCGGGCTCGCACAGCGTGCAGTCGATGCACTCGTCCGGGTCGATCACCAGGAAGTTCGGGCCTTCATGGAAACAGTCGACCGGGCACACCTCGACGCAGTCGGTGTACTTGCAGCGGATACAGGATTCGGTGACGACGTGGGTCATGTTGTTGGAGGGATGCGGGTGAACCCTAGATTTTATTGGGTTCCCGGCCGATTCGGTTCATCGGACCAGCACGGCCCCTGCAGTCTTGTGGGTGGCGGTGTCCACCAGCACCAGGGAACCCTGCACGCGCGCCTGCATGTAGGGCCGCGTGGCGAGCGGCTCCTGCAACGCCAGCTCGACGTGGCCGATCGCGTTCGGCTCGAGCTGCGAGGCGTCTTCCTCGGCCAACGTATGGATGTCCAGCTTGTGGACCACACGCGTGACCTTGGCCTTGACCCATCGGTGGCCATGCAGGGCCCAGTACGTGCGGCCTGCCACCAGCGGCTCGTCGTCCAGCCAGGCCACGGTGGCCGAGACTTCGCGCTGCGGGGCCGCGGCGTCGGCGGCCAGCAGCCAATCGCCGCGGGAGACATCCACCTCGCGGTCCAGCACGATGCCGGCGCTGTGCGCGGCAGGCACGGTTCCGGGGCGCCGCACATGGTCCAGCACCTGCGCCACGGTGGCGCTCTGGCCCGAGGGCAGCACCTTCACCTGCTGGCCCGGCTGCACCTGGCCGGCGGCCACACGGCCCCAGAACACCCGGCGCCCTTGCGAAGTGTCGGACGAGGCGGAGAACTTCTCCACCCATTGAACCGGGAACGCGAAGCTCTCGGCGCGATCGGACGGCGTCACGGGCAGCTGCTCCAGCAATTGCAGGAGAGACGGGCCCTGGTAGCCGCACCAGCCGGGCTGCGCGTCCACGACGTTGTGCCCCTTGAGCGCGGAGATCGGCACCGTGGCACGCACCGGGATGCCCGCTGCATCGGCGAACAACGCGAGCGCGGCGGTGATGTGTGCGAAGTCCAGGGTCGGGTCCTCGACTGCATCCA
>CADCUA010000010.1 GCA_902805755.1 uncultured Lysobacter sp. | reverse complement strand
GCGCAGCATGTCGAGGTGTTGCAGTCCGTCGAGTACCCGCAACGCACACCGGTGTTCGGCAGCGCCTGCCCGCCCAGCGGACTGAGCGGCATGCTGCGCCGCGTCGCGTTCAAGCGCAGCGAGAACGACATGCGGCACTGGATGACGCTGCTGCTTGCCGATCGGGTGAATGTGGTGGAAGGCCTGTTCGAGGACATGCGCAAATCGCCGCGTGCGCCGATGATCGCGGCATTGAGCGTGGCGACGATTGCGGGCGTATACCTGATGACACGCCAGCGCAGCACTGATGACCTGGCGTTCGAATCGCTGGAACCACCAACGAACACGCCTTCCTGACGGCGGAGCCTTCCATGCCCACCCTGTGGTTCCTGAAAGACGGCCGCACTCCCTATACGGAATGCGGCCCCGGTTCGCCGCTGTCATTTGCAGAAGCGGCGGTCGTTTTCGGCTCCGATGACATCCGTGCGATGGGCCCGCAGCCGCCCAGCTTCAATCCGGACGAAACCTCCGAGGCGCCGCGCAATGTGGTGTTGCAGGTGGACCCCGATGAAGGCAGCAGCGTGTTGCTGCCGGAGGCTGGCTTCTACTGGGTAGTCAGTGCGGATCCGGACGCCGCTGCTGCACGCCTGAGCAAGGAACGGGCAAAACCCTGATGTTTGCGCGATGCCGGATCGTCCGGCATCGCCATGCGCTCGATCCCCGCCGGTGATGCGCTTAGGCCAACACCTCGACGCAATCGCCCGCGCGTACCACGCCGGGCCCGCGCGGAATCAGTTGCTGTCCGAACGACACGCCTTTGGCCAGACGCCGGTATGTCACCAGCGTGCGCAGCGGCTCGCCGTCCGGATCACGCTCACCACGCTCGGGATCGACCGTGGTGAATACGCAGCGCACGCAGGGCTTCACCGCATCGAACTCGACCCCGCCGATGCGCACGCGCCGCCACTGGTCTTCCGCATGCGCCGCGACGCCGTCGATGACGAGATTGGGCCGGAACTGCAGCATCGATACCGGCTTGCGCAGGCGCGCATTGAGTCCATCCAGCGCGCTCTGACCGATCACGAGCAACGGGTAGCCATCCGCGAAGCTGACTTCGTCGCCCGGCTGCGAGTAGTCCGGATCGATCGGACGAACGGCGTCCGCGTCCATATGCACCAGCCGAACAGGCTGCCCTAGGAATTCGCTGAGCCAGGCGTCCGCGTGCGTGGCGTAGACCTGTGCGTCAATGGTGTCGCCCCAGACGGTCGCGGCGAGTCGCTCTGCATCGCCCGGCTCGGTGACAAAAAGCGTCGCCATGCCCGGCGCCTGCAATTCAAGCCCCGACGCCAGCGGGCGTGCGCGGATCAGCGTCATGCGCGGCGTCTGCCGCCCGGTGACGAAC
>CADCUA010000009.1 GCA_902805755.1 uncultured Lysobacter sp. | reverse complement strand
GCGCGACGCGTACGCTCGTTGAGCGTTGAGCGTTGAGCGTTGAGCGTTGAGCGTTGAACGGCAAAGGTCGCGCAGTGAACAGTGGCCCGTGATCGCTGGACACTCGATGTCGAGCGATCAGTGGCGACCGCCGACTGTCACACGGGCATCGACGATCGTTGCAACGGCGCTGGCGATCGCGCCGGTTCGAACGCGAGGGGCTGAAAAGGCATGTGTACGCGCTGCGATCCCGCGCATGCACGGTCTCGTCGCATCGGTCAGCTTCGAGCACGGCCTGCCACGCCCGGCGGGCATCCGGACGGCTCGCTAGAATGCGGCGATGAACGATCAACGCTCGCCGCTGGATGCGCTCAAGCCCTTGGCCGGGCGTACGCTCGAGGCTGCGCTGAACCGCGCGCTCGCGCTGGACCCGGACACGCGCGAATCGCTGTCCACGCTGGACGGACGCCGCGTGGTCGTGCGCATCGCGACGCCGCCGCTGGCGCTCGAAATCCGGGTGAGTGGCGAACGCCTCGAGGTCGGCCCGGTCCACGACACGCTGGAACCGGACCTCGCCGTACGCGGCACGCTGGGCGGGCTGCTCGCGCAACTGCCGTTCTTCAAGCGCGACGATGCGCCCGCGGTCGGCAGGCTGCGCATCGAGGGCGACGCCGATCTCGCGCGGCGGCTGCAGCGGCTGGCCGAGCGTTTCGACCCGGACTGGCAGCAGCCGTTCGCCTCGGTGTTCGGTGACGTGCTCGGCGTGCAGATCGCCAAGGCGTTCGCGGCCGGCCTGCGGCAGGCGCGCACCGTGGCGGGCGCGCTCGCTGGCAGCGCTGCCGAATACGTCACCGAGGAATCGCGCGATGTCGTCGCGCGTGGTGAGCTCGATGCGTTCAATGACGACGTCGACGTGCTGCGCGATGACGTCGAGCGCCTGGCCGCGCGCGTGGCCCGGCTCGCGCGCAGCGTCGGAGGCGCGGCATGAAGTCCGCGCTGCGCGCGTGGCGCATCGGCCGCGTGCTGCTGCGCTACCGCCTGGATGACCTGCTCGACGGCACGCCGGCCGAGCGCTGGTTGCGCATGGCGCGACCGTTCGTGCCACGCGCATCCAGCGCGATCGCCGCGCAATCGCGCGGTGCGCGCCTGCGGCTGGCGCTGCAGGAGCTGGGCCCGATCTTCGTCAAGTTCGGACAGATCCTGTCCACGCGACGCGACATCATCCCGATGGACATCGCGCTGGAACTGGCGCTGCTGCAGGACCGCGTCGCGCCGTTCGATGGCGAGGTTGCGCGAACGATTGTCGAGACCTCGCTCGGCCGCCCGGTCGCGCAGGCATTCACGCAGTTCGACACCGTGCCGCTGGCGTCGGCGTCGATCGCGCAGGTGCATGCGGCGGTGCTGCCCGCGAAAGGCGATGCGCCCGCGCGCGAGGTCGTGGTCAAGGTGCTGCGGCCGGGCATCCGCCGCGAGATCGCCGCCGACATCGCGCTGTTGAACACGATGGCCACGCTGGTCGAGCGCACGCATCCGAACGCCGACAAGATCCGCCCGCGCGAGGTCGTCGCGGAAATCGAATCCACGCTCGCCGCCGAGCTGGACCTGCAGCGCGAAGGCGCGAACGCGAGCGTGCTGCGCCGCTTCTGGTCTGATGCGAACGGCAAACCCGGCCCCGATCTGTACGTGCCCGAGGTCATCTGGTCGCACACCGGCGAGCGCGTGCTCACGCTCGAGCGCGTGCGCGGCATCCCGTCCGATGACATCGAAGCGCTGGACGCAGCCGGCATCGACCGGCATGCACTCGCGGCGAAGGGCGTGCGCGTGTTCTACACGCAGGTGTTCCGCGACAACTTCTTCCACGCCGATGCGCACGCCGGCAACATCTGGGTCGATTCCGATCCCGCGCACCGCGCGAACCCGCGCTTCATCGCGCTGGACTTCGGCATCATGGGCCAGCTCTCCAGCGAGGATCAGTACTACCTCGCCGAGAATTTCATGGCGATCTTCAACCGCGATTACCGCCGCATCGCCGAGCTGCATGTGCAGGCGGGCTGGATGCCGGCTTACATCCGCATTGACGAGCTCGAAGCCGCTGCGCGCGCGGTGTGCGAGCCGTACTTCACGCGGCCGCTGAGCGAGATCTCGCTGGGCGAGGTGCTGATGAAGCTGTTCCGCACGGCGCAACGTTATGAACTCACGCTGCAGCCGCAGCTGATCCTGCTGCAGAAGACGCTTTTGAACATCGAAGGCATCGGCCGGCTGCTGGATCCGAAGATCGATATCTGGGCCGTCGCGCGGCCGGTGCTGCAGCGCATCCTGATCGAGCGCTACAGCCCGAAGCGGCTGGCGGCGGAGTTCCGCAAGCAGCTGCCCGAACTGGTGACGCGCGCGCCGGAAATGCCGCGGCTGCTGCACACCTGGCTGACGCAGCAGGTGAGCGGGCAACAGCAATTGCACATGCATTCGCAGGACCTGACCGAGATCTCGCGCTCGGTGCGCGAGTTGCAGCGGCGCATGGTCGCGTCGGTGTTCGGCGCCGGCCTGCTGATCGCCGCCGCCGTGCTGTACGGGCTGGAAGCGGGCGGGCCGCAGCTGTGGTCGGTGCCGGCGTCATCGTGGGTCGCGGGTCTGGGCGGCGTCGGCGCATTGCTGGCGGCGTGGCCGCGTCGCGGGCGCTGAGCGCGGGATCGACCGCTGCGCCTACGACGCCACGTCATAGGCGCATACATCGCTGTCGAACACGCATTGCGGCAGAGCGATAGACGCAGTGCCCGCTGCTTCCTCAGTGTTTACCGCTGACTTGCGGCTCCAGTTGCCTGCGTCGCCGCCGCGCCATCGAAATCGCCCGCCGCATACACGCTCAGTTGCGATGGATCGATGCGCCTGGCGATCGCCGCGTTCACCTGTTCGGCCGTGAGCGCTTTGAGTCGTGCATCGAACTGCGCGGCCCAGGCCATCGTGCGGCCGAGATAGAGGTTGCGCGAGAGGGTGCCGGCCACCGCGGCGTCGGATGCGCGCGACTGCTCGCGCTGGGTGAGGATGCCGGCGACCGCATCGGCAAGTTCCGCGGCGGTGATCCCCCGGCCGGCAAAACGCTGCAGTTCTTCGCGCATCGCGGTGGTCAGCCGGTCCACGTTCTGTGGCGCGGCGATCGCGCTGATGACGAGGCTGCCGGCGTCATCGCGGCCGTCGCGGCTGGCATCGGCGTTGATCGAACTCGACACGCTGTAGCTCAGGCCGTCCTTCTGCCGCAGCCGGCTGCCCAGGCGCGAGGCGAGCGCGTTTCCGCCCAGCACATGGTTCGCGACGACCAGCGCGGGGTAGTCCGGGTCGGTGTCGTTGAGCGGCAGGTTCATGCGCGCGGCGATGACCGCGTTCGCCTTGTCCGGCGTCGGCAGTCGCCGCGTCTGCGCAGGCACAGGCCGATGTGACGTGGGCACGGCAACGTGCGGCGCGGGCGCGGTCCAGCCGGCGAACAGCGTTTCAAGCTGCGCCGCGACGGCATCGGCATCGAAATCACCGACGATCGCGATTTCCCCGTTCGCGGTGCCGTAATGCGCGCGGTGGAATGCGACCACCTGCTCCAGCGTGACGGCGCGCAGCGCGGCGATCTCGTCTTCGATCGACCGGTGCTCGAACGGATGCCCGGCCGGCCAGGGGTCGAAGTGCTCGCCGATCGCCATGTCGACCGCGGTGCCCGGTTCCTTGCGCGCGGCTTCCAGCGCGGTGATCCGTTGCAGGCGCAGCTGCTCGAATTCGGCCGCGTCGAACGCGGGGTTGCGCAGCAGGTCGGCCGCGAGCGCGAGCGCATCGGACAGGTGCTCGCGGCGGCTGGTGAAGTGCATGCCGGCCGCCTGTTCGCCGCCGCCGACGCCACCGCTGGTCTTGAGTGCGACCAGGCGCTCGGTGATCTGCTCGCGCGTGAGCGTTTTCGAGCCGCGCATCAGCATCGCGCCGGCCAGGCTGGCGGCGGGCTCCGGATGACGCGTGAGCGATTCGACGCTGCCGTAGCGGAACGCGGCGGTCGCCACCACGGTGTCGCCGCGCGTGTCTTTCGGCAGCAGCGAGACGTTCAGCCCGTTGCCGAGCGTCAGCGTGCGCGTGCGCGCCTGGATGTTTTCCGGCGTCGGCAGGAATACCTCGCCCGCCGCGACCGCCGCGCGGCCCGCGTAGCCCGCGAGCGCCTGTGACGGCGGCGGCGGGGGCGCAATCTCGACGCGCTCGGCGGCCTGCGTCGGCACGAATCGCGCAAGCGTGCGGTTGGACGGGCGCAGGTACGTCGCGGCCACGCGGTTGACGTCCGCGGCCGTGACCGCGGAGATGCGGTCGCGCTGCAGGAAATACAGCCGCCAGTCGCCGGCGGCGACCGATTCGGTCAGCCCCATCGCGACCGCGTTCACGTCGGTCATGCCCGTCTCGTACGCATGCGCGATGCGTCGCTGCGCCTGCTCGACCTCGGCCGCGGTGACCGGGCGCTTCGCTAGCGACTCCAGCTGGTCCAGCAGCTCGGTTTCCGCCCTGGCCGCGTCGCCGTCCAGCGGCAGCACGATCGATGCGGTGGCCAGGCCGCGCTCGCGCAGGCCACTCGATGCTGCGCCCGCGCCCGTCGCGAGCCGGGATTCGACCAGCGCCTTGTGCAAACGCCCGCCGGGCGTGT
>CADCUA010000008.1 GCA_902805755.1 uncultured Lysobacter sp. | reverse complement strand
GACTTGTCCAATATCCGCCCCGGCTGGGAAGAGCGTCCGTCGGTCGTGACCTGCAACCTGATCTACAGCGACCGCGTCGGCGATCTGTCCGATGACGAAGCGATTGCCATCGCGCTGCGCGAGATCAGCGACTTCGCGCCCGAGGCGCGGCAGGCGCGCGTGTTGCACGCCGACGTCCACCGCATCCCGATGGCGATCCCGGCGCCGTATCCGGGCTCGCAGCGGCTGCGCCCGGGGCCCGCAACGCCGGTGCAGGGGCTGTTCATCGCGGGCGACTGGCTGGACACGCAGCTGCCATGCTCGATGGAAAGCGCCACGCGCGCGGGGTGGCTCGCGGCCGAACAGGTGCTTGCCGACGCGGGCCGGCCGCAGCGGATCGCGCACGCACCGCCGCCGGCGCAGGGGCTCGTGGCTTTGCTCGGGCACCGAACGCTGCACTGAGCGCCGGACCGCAGAATGCGGCCGGCTATCATGCCGTTAATTGAATAAAGGCCGTACCGATGACTTCGCCCTGGAAACCGCGTCGCGAGCCTGCACCGAGGCCCCCGTCCGGTGCGCACCCGCAACGCGATGCAACGCTTCCCGCCGCATCGGATGACGCGGGCGTGCAAACGCCGCGTGGCGAGCTGCGCTTGTACGGATTGAACGCGGTGCGCGCGGTGTTCGCGCGGCGGCCGGAGGCAATCCGCAAGGTCTACCTCGCCGAAGCGCGTATTCCCGCGCTGCAGCCGCTGCTGCGCTGGTGCGTTGCAAAGCGGATCGGCTATCGCGTGGTCGAAGAGGGCGATCTGCACAAGCTTGCCGCCAGCTCGCACCACGAAGGCGTGGTGGCGGACGTGCTGCGCGCCGAACCTCAGGGCCTGTCGGCCTGGCTGCGTGAGCTGCCTGCCGGGCCGCAATGCGCATTGTGGCTGGATGGCGTGGGCAATCCGCACAACTTCGGCGCGATCCTGCGTTCGGCCGCGCATTTCGGCGTGGCCGCGGTGCTGTTGCCCAAGGACTCGACGCTGTCGCTGTCCGGCGCCGCTGCGCGCGTGGCCGAAGGCGGCGCCGAAGCGGTCCCGCTGGTGCGGCTGGGTCGCGCCGACAACTCGCTCGCGCAGTTGCGCGGCGCGGGGTTCACGCTCGCGGCGACCGTGGTCGAAGGCGGGCGTGATGTGTTCCAGGGTGCGCTGCCGCAACGCATCGTCTACGTCATGGGCGCCGAAGGCGAGGGCATGGATCGCGCGTTTGCAACGATGTGCGATCTGCAGTTGTCGATCGCCGGGACCGGTGCGGTCGAGAGCCTCAACGTGGCGTCCGCGACGGCCGTGCTGCTCGCGGCATGGCGGCGCAGCGCGTCCGCTTCGTCGGCGTAGTCGAAAGAAGGCGGAAACATCGCGGTGTGC
>CADCUA010000007.1 GCA_902805755.1 uncultured Lysobacter sp. | reverse complement strand
GGTCAGCGGCGCGCTGGCCCGCATCGAACAGCAGATCCAGCACCAGCGCGAGATGTCCACGCGCCTGCAGCGCGCGCGCGACGAGGCGCAGACGCAGCTTGCACAGATCGCTTCGCACATCGGCAGCGACCAGTCGCGCTATGACACGTTGCAGGCCGCCGTCGAGGACGCCGAGCCGCGACTGGAAGCGTTGCGCGACGAGGACGCGGCGCGTCAGGATGCGCTGCGTGACGCCGAGACCCGGCTGTCGGACTGGCAGCAGCGCTGGGAAGCGCACAGCCGCGCGCAGTCGGAAGCCGCGCGTGCCGCGGATGTCGAGCGCACCCGCATCGAACACCTCGACCGCCAGGCACTCGACGCGGAGCGCCGCCGCGAGCTGCTCGCCAACGAACGCGCCGGCCTCGATGTCGACACACTGGGCGACGCGTTCGCCGACCTGCAGGAGCGGCACGAGACCCAGAAGCTGTCGCTGGACGCCCTTACCGAAACGCTCGATGTGCGCAAATCCGCCGTTGGCGGCCTGCAGGAGCAGCAGCGTTCGATGCAGGGCGAACTCGCGGACGTGCGCAAGCAGGCGCAGGCCGCACGGGGTCGATTGTCCTCACTGGAAACCCTGCAACAGGCGGCACTCGGGCAGGAGCAGGGTGCGGCCCTGAACTGGCTGAAGACGCGCGGTCTCGATTCCGCGACGCGCGTGGGGGAAGTCCTGACGGTCGAGCCGGGCTGGGAGAACGCGGTCGAAGGCGCACTCGGCCAGCTTATCGAGGGCGTGCTGGTCGACGCGCCGGAAGCGCTGGTCGAAGCGGTTGCGGAACTTGGCGACGCGCGGCTGGCACTCGTGTCGCCAGACGCCGATGACACGGTGTATGCACCGACCTCGCTTGCGTCGAAGGTGCAGGGGCCTGCTGCCGTGCGGCGCATTCTCGCGCGCCTGCACGTTGCGGAAGACCTGGTCGAAGCACGCGCGTTGCAGGCCTCGCTGGGCGACGACGAATCCATCGTGACGCGCAGCGGCGAACGCCTGGGTGCCGGCTGGATCCGCGTGCTGCGCTCCGGCGCGGCGAAGCAGGGCGCGCTCCTGCGCGAGCGCGAAATCCAGAGCTTGCGCGCGGACATCGACGCGCTGCAGGCCCGTGAGCGCGAGCTGGACGCCGGCTTGACGCAGATGCGCGACCGCTTGCTCGCTGCCGAGCAGCAGCGCGAGGACGCGCAGCGCACGTTGTACATGGCGCACCGCAGCGTCTCCGAACTCGCAGGCCAGTTGCAGAGCCAGCAGGGCCGGCTGGAGTCGGCGCGCGGCCGCATCGAGAAGATCGAACTCGAGCTCGCCCAGCTCGCCTCCACGCTTGAAACAAGCCGGGAGCAGGGCCGCGATGCGCGCTCCCGACA
>CADCUA010000006.1 GCA_902805755.1 uncultured Lysobacter sp. | reverse complement strand
GCCGGCGATGCGCCTCGAGTGATTGCGAAGCGAGCGACTACTCAATCGCGATAGCGACGTAGCAGGTCGCCATAAGCGTCGATCCGCCGGTCACGCAGGAACGGCCAGATGCGGCGGACGTCCTCGCTACGGCGCAGGTCGACCTCGGCCATGAGGATCTCGGGGTCCTGCGTGCCGGCCTCGGCCAGGATCTCGCCCTGGGGGCCGAGCACATGGCTGGAGCCCCAGAAATCGATGCCCGACCGGCCGACTGGTGAGGCTTCATGCCCGATGCGGTTGCAGCTCAATACCGGCAGCCCATTGGCCACGGCGTGTCCGCGGTGGCTGAGGATCCACGCGTTGCGCTGGCGGTCCTTCTCATCCTGCGCATCATCCGGGTCCCATCCGATCGCGGTCGGATACAGCAGCAGGTCGGCCCCTGCCAGCGCCATCAAGCGTGCACCTTCCGGATACCACTGGTCCCAGCACACAAGTACGCCCAGCCGGCCCACCGACGTATCGATAGGGTGGAAACCGAGGTCGCCCGGCGTGAAGTAGAACTTCTCGTTGAAGCCCGGATCGTCGGGGATGTGCATCTTGCGGTACTTGCCCGCGATCGAACCGTCCTTCTCGAGCACGACGGCCGTGTTGTGATAAAGGCCGGCGCCCCGGCGCTCGAACAGCGACGTAACGAGGACGATGCCGTGCTTACGCGCCAGTTCGCCCATGCGCTCGGTGCTCGGGCCGGGGATCGACTCGGCCTGTTCGAACTCCGACACGCACTGGTGCTGGCAGAAGTAGGCGCCGTTGTGCAGCTCCTGCAACAGGACAAGGCGCGCGCCGCGTGCAGCGGCTTCCGCCACGCGCTCTTCGATCATGGTCAGGTTCGCGACGGAGTCGCCTTGGTTGCGCTCCTGGATCAACGCGACAGGCAGGATCTTCTTCATCGACTCATCCGTTACGGTGCAGGAGACGGGCAGCGGGTTATGGGGTCTGCGCAGGTCGAACCAAGCCGGCAGGCAGCTGCATCGTGATGCAGTGCAGGCTGCCGTTCTGCCAGATCAGCGGGCGACAGGGCACCGGCACAATCTCCCGGTCCGGAAAAGCCGCGGCGAGAGTGGCCTGCGCATCGTCGTCCGCAGCATCGCCGTAGGCGGGCATCAGCACCGCGCCGTTGATGACCAGGAAATTCGCATAGCTCGCGGCAAGGCGGCGTCCTTCATCGACCACAGGACGTGCCCATGGGAGCGGAAACAAACGGTAGGGTTTGCCTTCCGCGGTCCGCAGCGCAGCGAGTTCTGATGCCATGGCCTGCAACTCGGGATAATGCGAGTCCGCAGGGTCATCGCAGCTCTGGAACACAATCGCGTCCTCACCGGCAAAGCGGGCGAGGGTGTCGATGTGGGCGTCGGTGTCGTCGCCTTCGAGATAACCGTGGTCCAGCCACAGCACACGCTCTTGGCGTAGCCAGTTCGCAAGCTTGGTCGACAGCGCGTCCCGGTCGACGCCCGGGTGGCGCTCGTGCAGGCACTTCCACGTGGTCAGCAGGCTTCCTGCGCCGTCGGTCTCGATTGCGCCGCCTTCCAGCGCGAAGTCGATGGCCTGTCGTTCGCTGCGATCGAACAGGTTCGTCTGCTCGAGAGCCTCGACCAGACGGTCGTCGAGACTCGCTTCGAACTTGCCACCCCAGCCGGTGAAGCGGAAGTCGAGCAGCTGGAATCGCGCGCCGTCGCTGAGGGTGATCGGACCCGAGTCCCGCAGCCAGGTGTCGTCATAGGCCGCTTCGATAAAGCGCACACGCTCCATGTCCACGCGTGCCGACGACAGGCGCGCGCGCGCGTAAGCCTGGAGGTCGTCATCGGACACACAGATCACCACATCCTGGAAGCGCGTCGCGGCCGCCACCAGTGCGATGTAGGTTTCCTCTACCTCACCCAGCCGCGCGGCCCAGTCGGTTTCGGCGTGGGGCCAGGCGATCAGGACCGCCGACTGGGGTTCCCATTCAGCGGGAAAACGGAATTGCGATGAGGTCATTGGGTTTTCCGAATGGCCCGCGCACCTGGGCTCGGCGGCAGGCGGAACAAAGGGCTGCGCTTGCGCGGGGTGGTTAGCCTTCCGGGGTGCGCGGGCCGATCTCATTGGTGCTCGACCGGTTGACCACCGCATCGATCACACGTCCCTTCTCGAAGTAAACGATGAATTCGGGATATGCCCAACGCTGGATGGCGGGCCACTGACGCTTCTGGCCGCCACGCGGTTCGAGGCGCTCCACAGGCGCGCCGAACCGGGCCTGCACTTCGGACGTGGTCGCGCCGCGTGCGGGGAGTGCAGTGCCGGTTTCCTTCTGTACGCGTTCCACCAGAAGCGTTTCAGCACGGGTGGGCATGGATGCGGCCAGAATCGCGGCCGCCGTCAGAGTGATAATTTGCAGACTCATGGTGTTCACCTGTGAGAGTGGCCCAAGTGTAATGCGATGGCCCCCGTTTCCCGGGCGCAGCCATCGAGACGGGCCCGACCGTTGGAACGAAAAAAGGCCGCCTTTCGGCGGCCTTCGAGTCGAGCTGTCCGAACCGGACGCGTCGCCGCAAACTCAGCGCTGGCGCGCCTTGAAACGCGGGTTCGACTTGCAGATCACGAAGACCTTGCCACGACGGCGGACAACCTTGCAGTCGCGGTGACGGGCCTTCGCCGACTTCAGGGAGGACAGGACCTTCATGACAAACCTCGGAAAGGGGAATCGGAAAAACAGGTCCGCGATTCTAGCGGCTATATACGCGTCCAAGCAAGAGGTTGGTGCGCAACGCGGCGATGCGGTTGGATGTGGGGCGGCAGGCCAAGCGGCCGTCGCATAATGAACGCATGGATACCTCTATTCCCGTTCTAACCATCGATGGCCCTTCCGGGTCCGGCAAGGGCACGATCAGTCGCCTGGTCGCGCAGCAGCTCGGCTGGCATTACCTCGACTCGGGGGCGCTGTACCGCGCCGTCGGCGTCTCCGCGGGCTGGGCCAATCTGGACCTGGCGGATCCCGCGGCACTGGTCCGCTGCGCGTTCGATACCGAAATCCGCTTCCGCGAGACGCCCACCGGGGATTTGCGCATCATCGTAAACGGGCTCGACGCGACAGACGAGCTGCGCACCGAAACTGCCGGCGCAGCGGCCTCGGCAATCGCCGCCATCCCGGAGGTCAGGACCGCCCTGAAGGAGAGGCAGCGGGATTTCCGCTGCGCGCCTGGTCTGGTGGCCGACGGTCGCGACATGGGTACCGTGATTTTCCCGGACGCGTCGGTGAAGGTATTCCTCACCGCAAGTGCGGACGAGCGCGCGGAACGGCGCTATAAGCAGTTGAACGGCAAAGGGGTTCCAGTTACATTGGCCGGTCTGTTACGGGAGATTCTCGCCCGTGACGCGCGCGACGCGCAGCGGGCGGTCGCACCGCTGCGACCGGCGGAGGACGCGGTTCGCATCGATACCACGGGTCTCGGTATCGACCACGTCGTCGACGAGGTGCTCGCGCTTGTAGGGAATCGTCGCGGCGCACAGTAGTGCGACTGCGATGTTGAAGTTCTGGCTTGCAGGGCGGAAGCGCCTTGCGAGCCGGTTCTGCTGCAAGCCTCCGGGAAGCCGGAGGCGCCTCCCCAGGAGGCTCCAGTTCCAGGCCCCGTCGCATGTCGCGCCGGGTCAATCAACGATGCGAAAGCATCACACAAGGGCGGGGACGGACCGTGTGAACGGCTGCCTCGTGTGTTCAACCGAGTAACTATTCCAATGACCGAATCATTTGCCGAGCTGTTCGAACAGAGTCAGCAGAATCTTTCCAAGCTGAAGCCGGGCTCCATCGTCACCGGTATCGTCGTGGATGTCCGCGGCGACGTGGTGGTGATCAACGCCGGCCTGAAGTCTGAAGGCATCGTGCCGATCGAACAGTTCCGGAACGACGCCGGTGAAATCGACGTCGGCATCGGCGACGAAGTGAAAGTCGCGCTCGACTCGCTCGAGAACGGCTTCGGCGAAACCGTCCTCTCGCGCGAGAAGGCCAAGCGCGCGATGGTGTGGGACGAACTCGAGCAGGCGCTCGAGAAGAACGAGACCATCACCGGCCGCATCAGCGGCAAGGTCAAGGGCGGCTTCACCGTCGACATCAAGGATGTCCGCGGCTTCCTGCCGGGTTCGCTGGTCGACGTGCGCCCCGTGCGCGACTCGACCTACCTGGAAGGCAAGGAACTCGAGTTCAAGCTCATCAAGCTGGACCGCAAGCGCAACAACATCGTTGTGTCGCGCCGCGCCGTGGTCGAGAGCGAGCACTCGGAAGAGCGCGAGCAGCTGATGGAGAAGCTGGTCGAGGGCGCGATCCTCAAGGGCGTCGTCAAGAACCTCACCGATTACGGTGCGTTCGTCGACCTCGGCGGCATCGATGGCCTGCTGCACATCACCGACATGGCGTGGAAGCGCGTGCGTCACCCGTCGGAAGTCGTGGAAGTCGGCCAGGAGCTGGACGTCCGCGTGCTCAAGTACGACCGCGAGCGCAACCGCGTCAGCCTCGGCCTCAAGCAGCTGGGCGAGGATCCGTGGGACAACATTGCGCGTCGCTACCCGTCGAACACCCGCGTGTTCGGCAAGGTCTCGAACGTCACCGACTACGGCGCGTTCGTCGAGATCGAGCCGG
>CADCUA010000005.1 GCA_902805755.1 uncultured Lysobacter sp. | reverse complement strand
CGATTCCCGATTGGGGCTTCGAGACCTTCATCCATCACGTCCATCCCGATGATCGCGAGACGGTGGAGTCGGCGTTCCGAAACGCGGTCGCCGAGCTGGGCACCTGGAAGTTCGAGTGCCGGGTGATCTGGCCCGACCGATCGCTGCACTGGATCGCCGCGTACGGTTCGGTGTACGAGCACGACGGCGTGCCGAGCCGCATGGCGGGCGTCGTCATGGACATCACCGCGCGCAAGGCCGTCGACGAGGAGCTGCGCCAGTCGAGCCGGCGCAAGGACGAGTTCCTGGCGATGCTCGCGCACGAGTTGCGCAACCCGCTCGCGCCGATCGCGACCTCCGCACAGCTGCTGCAGCTTGCGCCGGACAACGTCGCACGCGTACGCACGTCCAGCGAGATCATCAGCCGCCAGGTCAGCCATGTCACTGCGCTGGTCGACGACCTGCTCGATGTATCGCGTGTCACGCGCGGCCTCGTGCGACTGGAGCTCTCGCCGGTCGACATGGGCACGGTGATTGCGGCGGCCGTCGAGCAGGTGGGTCCACTCATCGAGACGCGCAGGCATGTCCTGCAACTGGCGCCTGCGCGCGAACCGCAGATCGTGCTCGGCGACCGCACCCGTCTGATCCAGGTCGTTGCGAACCTGCTCAGCAATGCCGCGAAATACACGCCACACGGCGGCGAGATCCGGCTCGAGGCCTCCACCCAGGGCACGTCGTTCGTCATTCGTGTCTCGGATACCGGAATCGGCATCAGCCCCTCGTTGCTGCCCGTGATATTCGACCTGTTCACGCAGGGCGAGCGCACGCTGGACCGCTCACAGGGCGGGCTCGGTATTGGCCTGCCGCTGGTGAAGCGCCTGGTCGAAATGCATGGCGGCGATGTCAGTGCGATGAGCCAAGGGCCGGAGCGTGGCAGTACGTTCACCGTGTCACTGCCCCGCCATGAAACCTCGGCGCGGATCGTGCCGGCGCTCGACGGCGACGCGAACACGGCGATGGACCATCGAGCTCGCGTGCTCATCGTCGACGACAACGAAGACGCCGCGAACACGACCGCCGAGCTGCTGCGTCTGTCCGGCCACGAGGTGGCTGTCGCGCACAGCGCAGCGCAGGCGCTTGATCTGCGCGAAGCGGGCGCATTCGACACCTATGTCCTCGACATCGGCCTGCCGGACATGTCCGGCCACGAGCTCGCCGTCCAGCTGCGCGAACAGGGCGCTCGCGATGCGCTCTTCATTGCCGCCACCGGCTATGGCCAGGCGGCGGATCGAGCCAGCGCACTTGCGGCCGGCTTCGACCATCACCTTGTCAAACCCGTGGATCCCGCCCGGCTGCTGTTGTTGATCGGGCGCGCCCAGCCGCGTGCAGAGGCCCGGTGAGCACCGCGGTGGT
>CADCUA010000004.1 GCA_902805755.1 uncultured Lysobacter sp. | reverse complement strand
TCTGCCTTACAACAACGCGGTGTCGAACGAAATGCAGTCGCAGGGCAGCGTCGATTGCAACGTGGAAGGCGAGGTGGAGCCCGGTTACCGGGGCCTGATGAATTCCGAATGCACCTGGGTGCAGTTCTGGGTGGAGCTTGCCAGTGCAGGCGACCGCGGCGCATACGCCGCGTGGCTCGACAACTATGTCAACGACCAGAAGAAGCTCGGACGCTTCCAGCGACCGGTCAACAACCGCCTGTACGACGTCATGCAGTGGTTGGAAGAACGCGAAATCGTCGGCAACGACAGCCGCCTGCAGACCTGGCTCGCGTTCGGCTTCCTGCTCGTGTGCCTGGTCAATGTGATCGGCCTGCTGCTTGCGAAGTTCACCGCGCGCAGTGGTGAGATCGGTGTGCGCCGCGCGCTGGGAGCGCCCCGCCGGGAGGTTTTCAAGCAATACCTCACCGAAGCTGGTGTGATCGGCGTGATCGGTGGCGTGCTCGGTATCGCGCTGACATTCGGCGTGCTCGAGCTGATGTCGCGGCAGTCGGAGGCGATCGGGACCATGGCACGCGTGGACTGGGTGATGCTGACAACCGCGCTTGTCCTTTCGCTCCTTGCCAGCCTGCTTGCGGGCCTGTTGCCCACCTGGCGCGCCTGCCAGGTGCGGCCCGCGGTCCAACTCAAATCGCAGTAAGCGGAGCACACCATGGAAATCCGTCCCATTCTCTCGTCTCTGCTGCGCAGCAAGACCGGCGCGATCCTGATCGCCGCGCAGATTGCACTCACACTCGCGATCATCGCGAACGCGCTGTACATCGTGAAGGACCGCACCGATCGTGCGGCCCGGCCCAGTGGCCTGGACGAGTCGAACACGTTCTTCATGCTGTTCGTCGGCGCCGGCGAGCCCGGCGATGCCGAAGCCACGCAGCGCCGCGACGTGGAGACGCTGCGCGCGATTCCCGGCGTCAAGGGCGCGGCGTGGGTGAACCAGTTCCCGATGACGCAGAGCGGCTGGGGCCTGAGCCTGACGACGCGGCCTCAGGACCCGTCTTCGGGCATCGCAGCGGCCGCGTACTTCACGCCCCAGCCGGTGAGCGAGGGCTTTGGTGTCAGGATCGTCGAAGGGCGCGACTTCACCGCCGACGACGTGCGCACGGTCGACCCCGAAAGCGGCCGTCTCGCCGCGGACAGCGTACTGCTCACCCGCCACATGGCGAACCGGCTCTTTCCGGATGAGGCGTCGGTCGTCGGCAAGACCATCAGCCTGGGCAGCGGCCCGGACGGCGTACCGCTGCGCGTGATCGGCGTGATCGAACAACTGATGTCGCCCTTCGCGCAGAACAGCGACAACGCCTACATGGGCTTCGTGCTGCCGGTGCGTTACCTGGACAACAACGGCAGCTACGTCGTGCGCACCGAGCCGGGCCAACGCGATCGCGTGATGCGCGAGGCCGAGGATGCGCTCGGCAAGCTGTCGAACGAGCGCATGATGATCTTCAACGATAGCGTCGAGGACGCACGCGCGCAGCGATACCAGGAAGAACGTTCCGTCGCCGGCATGCTGGTGGCCGTCACCGTCGGCCTGCTGCTGGTGACGGGCAGCGGCATCGTAGGACTGGCAAGCCTGTGGGTCACGCAGCGGCGCAAGCAGATCGGCGTGCGCCGCGCACTCGGCGCACGCAAGGTCGACATCCTGCGGTACTTCCTGATTGAGAACGCGATGATTACCACGCTGGGCATCGTGCTCGGCGCAGCGCTTGCGTATGCCTTGAACCAGGTGCTGGTCAGTGAGCTCGAGCTGCCGCGGCTGCCGTTCGAGTATCTCGGCGGCGGCATGCTGACACTGTGGCTCTTGGGCATACTCGCGGTGTACGGCCCGGCGTGGCGTGCGTCAGCGGTACCGCCCGCCGTTGCCACGCGAAGCACTTGAGCTGCATTGGATTGTTTCGAACGAAGAGGCTTCGCTCGATGATCAACTGGGACTGCCCGCCTTCGCGCCAGGGCGCGCGAGCGCTTCACACGGCGGAACACTGATGGGTCGAGTGCTCGTCATCGACGACAACCCGGCCGTTGCCACTGCGCTCGAGATCCTGTTCTCGTTGCACGACATCGGGACGCTGACGGCTGACTCACCGGAAGCCGGGCTGGCGATCCTGGATCGTGAAGCGGTCGACCTGGTCGTGCAGGACATGAACTTCCAGGCCGATACCACATCCGGCGAAGAAGGCCGGGCGCTGTTTGCGGCGATTCGCGCGCGACGTCCGGACCTGCCGGTGATCCTGCTGACGGCCTGGACGCATCTGGAGGCGGCGGTCGAACTCGTGCGCGCAGGCGCAGCCGACTATCTGGCCAAGCCCTGGGACGATCGCAAGCTGCTGATCACGGTCAACAACCTGCTGGAGCTTTCCCAGGCACGCCAGGAGGTGACGCGTGTGCGCCATGTCGAGCGCCGCCGACATGAGGCGCTTGCCCACGAATACGACCTGCGCGGGCTGGTTTTCGCCGACCCGGCCAGCGAAGCAGCACTCAGGCTTGCGTGCCAGGTGGCGCGCTCGGAACTGCCGGTCCTGATCACCGGTCCGAACGGCGCTGGAAAGGAGAAGTTCGCCGAGATCATCCATGCGAACTCGGCGGTACGCAGCGGGCCGTTCGTCGCGCTCAATTGCGGCGCGCTGCCCGGCGAGTTGATCGAAGCCGAACTGTTCGGCGCCGAAGCCGGCGCGTACACGGGCGCCACGCGCGCGCGCGAAGGCAAGTTCGAGGCAGCCGACGGCGGCACCCTGTTCCTGGACGAGATCGGCACGCTCTCGCCGGCGGGCCAGGTGAAGCTGCTGCGCGTGCTTGAGACCGGGCGCTTCGAGCGCCTCGGCGGCAACCGGGAGCGAACGGTCAAAGTGCGCGTACTCAGCGCGACCAATGCCGACCTTGCGTCGATGATCGCCGCCGGCCGGTTTCGCGAAGACCTGTTCTACCGCCTCAATGCGGTGGAGGTAAAAGTGCCACCGCTTGTACAGCGACCGCAGGACATTCTGCCGCTCGCGCGGCTCTTCCTTCCGGACGGCAAGCGCCTGCAGGCCGATGCGGAGCGGGCGCTGCTTGCACACGCCTGGCCCGGCAATGTGCGCGAACTGCGCAACACGGTGCAACGTGCCGCACTGCTCGCGCGCACCGAGACCATCGCTGCGGGCGACCTTGGCTTGCCTGCGCTGCCCTCGGCGGCGACATCCGTGATGACGACCGACGAGCCCGACCGCCGGATGATCGAGTCAGCGCTGGCGCGCCACGGACGCGTGGTGGCGCAGGCCGCGGCCGAACTCGGCCTGAGTCGTCAGGCACTGTATCGGCGCATGGAGCGGCTGGGAATCGATCGTTCGTGACCATCGATCTCGCCACTGCGCAGCATGCAAACGTGCGGGCTTGCAGACGGGCCGCGGGAGCTTTGATCGCCGCGCGCAGCAACCGGACTAAATCGCCATCGTGAAAACGCTCGAACACCTGCGACAGCGCGTTCCGCTCAGCGTGGTGTTCACGATCATCGCGCTGGCTTATGTCGCCGCCGGCGCTGCATTAAGTCTCATGCTCGAGCGATTCGTCGTGCACCGCATCTGGGCGGCTTTTGCGTCGGTGGCGCTGCTTGCGCCGCTGCTTGCATGGCATGTGCATCGAGCCTTCGCGCCGATGCTCTCACTGTTCCGCGCGCTTGCGGGCACCGTCGCAAGCTACCGCGATGGCGATTTCAGTTTCGGCCTGGCCTGGACTGGCGGAGGCGACCTTGGCGCTCTCGTCGATGGCCATAACCGGCTTGGACAGGTGCTGCGCGAGCAGCGGCTTACGCTGGTCCAGCGCGAACTGCTGCTCGACACCATGGTGCAGAACACACCGGTGGCGATGGTGCTCGTGGACCCTTCGCAGCGCGTCGTACATGCAAACCTCGCTGCCCGCCGCATGCTCGGCGAGGGACGCCGACTCGAAGGCCAGGATTTCGACACGCTGCTCGCCGCGTTGCCGGAGGCTTTCAGGGACGCGTTCGAACGCGGCGGCGACGCGATGTTCACCATGGGCGAGCATGACGACGAAGAGATCTTCCACCTGTCGCGGCGGAACTTCCGACTCAACGGACGCCGCCACGAGCTCGTGCTGCTGCGCCAGCTGACCGCGGAGTTGAGACGGCAGGAAGTGCAGACCTGGAAGAAGGTCATCCGCGTCATCAGCCACGAACTCAACAACTCGCTCGCGCCGATCGCCTCCCTCGCACACTCGGGCGCCGAGCTGCTGCGTCGTGGGCAACTGGAGAAGCTGCCGACCGCGCTCGCAACGATCGAAGACCGCGCGCGACACCTGGAAGGCTTCATCCGCGATTACGCGCGCTTCGCGAAGTTGCCTGCGCCGCGCGTGGAACCCGTGGAGTGGCCGCGGTTTCTCGCACAACTGCGCACGCAAGTCATGTTCGCCGGCTCCAGCGACATCGATGGCGTCGTACGCATCGACATCGCGCAAATGGAGCAGGCGCTGCTGAACCTGCTCAAGAACGCACACGAGTCGGGCTCCGCACCGGACGACGTGCAACTGCTGGTCCGACGTCTGCCGGATGCGTGGCGTATCGACGTCCTTGATCGCGGGCAGGGCATGAATGACGCAGTGCTTGGCAACGCGCTGTTGCC
>CADCUA010000003.1 GCA_902805755.1 uncultured Lysobacter sp. | reverse complement strand
ATGTGCTTGGTCGTCGCTTCACGCGTGATCGCGCGCGTTGCCTGGAAGCCGTTGAGGTTCGGCATGACCACGTCCATCAGGATGAGGTCCGGCAACTCGCGCTTGGCGACTTCGACACCGGCGGCGCCGTCCTCGGCGGTCACCGCTTCGTGCCCGAGTTTTTCGACGATGCGGCGGATGCCCATCAGCTGCGACGGCGAGTCGTCGACGATCAGAATGCGTGCCATGTTCAGTTCCCCTGGTCAGCCGCGATTGTAGCGATTTGCCAGAACTAGAAAGTGACCAGCGTCCGCCCGTGCGAGCCGCCGCGGAGCATGTTCGCGAATACCTCGGCAAGCCCGTCCAGCCCGGTCTCCTGCGTGCAGATCAGCTCGAGGTTCGCCGGCTTCCAGTCGCTCGCAAGGCGGGTCCAGATCTCGTCGCGGATATCGCGTGCGGTTCCCGCGGACGCCACGCCGAGCAGTGATACGCCGCGGATGATGAAAGGCATGACCGTGGTGTCCAGCGCTGCGCTGGCGGCAAGCCCGGCGCTTGCGACGTTTCCGTAGGGCGATGTCTGAGCGAGGAGGCTCGCGAGCATCGGGCCGCCGACATTGTCGAGTCCGCCCCCGAAGCGCGTGGACTCCATCGGCCGTCCCGCAGCAAGGGCATCCCGGCCAAGCACCTCGCGGGCGCCGAGTTGCTTCAGGTACTCGGCGTGCTCGGGTTTACCGCTGATCGCGTGCACTTCGAAACCGGCGCGCGTGAAGATGTCCACGGCAATCGATCCGACACCGCCGGTCGCGCCTGTCACGGCCAACGGGCCGAGTTCGGGTGATTGGCGGTTGTCGAGCATGCGGTAAAGCGCAAGCGCTGCAGTAAAACCGGCGGTGCCGAGGATCATGCTTTCGCGCAGGGAAAGCCCGTTCGGGACGTGCACGGCCCACCGTGATTCAATCCGCGCGTATTCGGAATATCCGCCGTCCCGTGTTTCGCTGAGCCCGCAACCCGTCACCAGCACCGCGTCGCCTTCGCGGAACGCGGGGTTTTCCGACGCGACCACATGGCCGGCGACGTCGATACCACCGACCAGCGGGAAGCGACGCAGAATTTTCCCCTCGCCGGTGCCGGCGAGCGCGTCCTTGTAATTGACCGACGAATGCGCGACGCGGATGACCAGATCGCCTGCGCAAAGATCGTCCACGCCGAGCGCCTCGACGCCACTGCGGTAGCCGGCTGCGTCGTTATGGATGCGGAAGCCGCTGAAGCGGGTTGGAATCGTCATGTAGGCGTGCCCGGGGTCGTGGATCGATTGGTACTTGAGGAATTGTCAGCCGGCGTCAGCGCCGAGCAAATGGCGGACTTCCGCGTGCGCACGCGCTTCGTTACCGCAGGTTCGCGCGCTTTTTCTCGTC
>CADCUA010000002.1 GCA_902805755.1 uncultured Lysobacter sp. | reverse complement strand
TATACGTTCTGAGTGATCCGAGGTGTGCGCCGGCCCCCTGGGCCCCCGGCGTTACAGCCGCTGGTCCGCCAGCGGCTTTTTCGTACTGCCGGTATGCTCAAGGCAGGTTCAAGGGGCGGATTGCGGACTTGGTCGATGCAGTGAGACACGTCGTGATCGTGGGCGGCGGCACGGCCGGTTGGCTGACGGCCGGCGTGATCGCGGCCGAGCATCGTGGGGCCTCGCCGGATGGTTTGCGGGTGACGGTCATCGAATCGCCCGACGTGCCGACCATCGGCGTGGGCGAGGGCACGTGGCCGACCATGCGCGATACCTTGCGCAGGATCGGCGTTGCGGAAGCCGACTTCATCCGTGAATGCGATGCGTCGTTCAAGCAGGGTTCGCAGTTCCGGCGCTGGGTCGACGGCGGCGCGGACGATCACTACTTCCATCCGTTCGTGCTGCCCCAGGGCTACACCGAAGTGGACCTGGTGGCAGCGTGGCGGGCGCGCGACTCGGCGCCTGCGTTCGCTGAGCTGGTGAGTGTCCAGCCGCATCTTTGCAACCGGGGCAAGGCGCCCAAGCAGTTTGCTACGCCCGAATACGCGGCGGTCGCGAACTATGCCTACCACCTCGACGCCGGCCGCTTCGGCGCGTTCCTGCAGCGGCATTGCACGGGACGATTGGGCGTGCAGCACATTGCCGACCATGTCGTCGCAATCCGGTCGCACGACAACGGCGACATCGCCGCCGTACAGCTGAAAGAGCACGGCGCAGTGGCAGGCGATCTGTTCATCGACTGCACCGGCATGAAGTCGCTGCTGCTGGGTGGGCACCTGGGCGTGCCGTTCGTTTCCCAGAAGCATGTGCTGTTCTGCGACACCGCGTTGGCGGTGCAGGTGCCGTATTCGACCGCCGACACCCCGATCGTCCCGCATACCGTATCGACGGCGCAAAGCAGCGGCTGGGTCTGGGACATCGGACTCCCGACGCGGCGCGGAATCGGCCATGTCTATTCCAGCGCACATACATCGGACGATGCGGCCGAGCGCGAACTGCTCCGTTACATCGCCGGAAGTGTCGGGCCTGACGATATCCCGGCCCCGCGCAAGCTGTCATTCCAGCCGGGATACCGGCAGACCTTCTGGCAGCGCAACTGCGTGGCGGTCGGGCTGTCGGCCGGCTTCATCGAACCGCTGGAAGCATCGGCGATCGCGATGGTGGAGCTGTCGGCGAACTGGATCAGCGACCAGCTGCCTGCCGATCGCGAGGACATGGATCGCGTCGCGCGGCGCTTCAATGACGCCTTCAGTTATCGCTGGAGCCGCGTGATCGACTTCCTCAAGCTGCACTATGTGCTGACGCGACGAACAGACTCGGCGTTCTGGCGCGACAATGTGCAGCCCGAATCAATCCCCGGGCGCCTGTCGGAGCAACTCGCTCGTTGGCGGCACCGGCCGCCGTCGCGCTATGACTTCGAACGGGTGGAGGAAGTGTTTCCCTCCGCAAGCTACCAGTACGTGCTCTACGGCATGGGCTTCGAGCCGGCAGCGAATGTCACGACCCGGCGGTCGGATTCATTACAGGCGGCCGAGGGCTATTTTCGCGAGGCCGCGCAGCTGACAGCGAAGATGCTGGCTGCATTGCCGGACCATCGCGCGCTCATCAACCACATCCACCGCCACGGGTTGCCAAGGATCTGACGCATGGCCAACGCCGCTCTACTGAACAACATCGACCACGCCGAACTGCGCATCGACACACGGCGCAGCGCCGAGCTGGGCGACAACCTGATGTCGGTGCTGACGTTTCCGGACGAGTTCCGCAACCTGCAGACGCATTATCCGATCGTCTTCCAGAAGACCGCGCAGGGAAGCTTCCAGCCGGTGGCGCTGCTCGGCTTCGTGGAAGGGCAGAACCTCTTCCTGGAGGGCGGACGCTGGGACGCGACCTGCATCCCGCTCGCGGTCGAACGCCAGCCTTTCATGATCGGGTCCACCGGCGATGAACTCGTCGTGCATATCGACATGGACAGCCCCCGGGTCGCAGCACAAGGCGGCGAGCCGGTGTTTCTGCCGCACGGGGGAACCACCGACTTCCTGGAGCGCGTGAACTCGATATTGCTGACCCTGCACCGGGGGTTCCAGTCCACGCCGGCATTCATCGAAGCCTTGCTGCGGCACGACCTGCTTGAGTCGTTCGTGCTGGATATCGAACTCGACGATGGCTCGCAGAACCGGCTGGCCGGCTTCTACACGATCAACGAGGAGCGGCTTGCCGCGCTCGACGGCGCCGCGCTCGAGCAGTTGAGCCGGGCGGGGCATCTGCAGCCGATTTTCATGGCCGTGGCCTCGCTGTCGAACTTCCGAGTATTGATCGAACGGATGAACAAGGCGCGTGCCCGCATCTCCTGAGCGCATGCGGGAGGTCATGGGCCTGTCGCCGCTGAACCTGCCGGACGACATACTCCGGTCGACGAAGCCCGTGGTGCTTCGCGGCCTCGTTGCGGATTGGCCGGCGGTGCAGGCGGCGCGCACCTCTGCGCAGGCCGGGCTGGACTACCTGCGCACTTACGACCATGGGGCGTCGGTGACGGCGATGGTGGCAGCGCCCGATACCGGCGGGCGCTTCTTCTACAACGACGATCTCAGCGGCTTCAACTTCCATCTCGAGCGGCCGAAGCTCTCCGCGATGCTCGATGCGATGGCGCGTCATCTGGACGACGAAGCGCCGCCGACGCTCTACGTGGGCTCCACGACGCTCGACGAATGCCTGCCGGGCCTGGGCGATGCAAACGGCATCGATCTGGGCGATCGCAGCGCACTTGCAAGCATCTGGATCGGCAATCGAACGCGCATCGCCGCCCATCAGGACGTACCGGACAACCTCGCATGCGTGGTCGCCGGACGTCGCCGGTTCACCCTGTTTCCGCCTGAGGAACTGGCGAACCTCTACATCGGTCCGCTGGACTTCACCCCGGCCGGCCAGGCGATCAGCCTGGTTGATTTCGCAAAGCCCGACCTCGCGAAACATCCGCGATTCGCGCACGCGCTCACACGCGCGCAGGTCGCCGAGCTCGGCGCCGGAGATGCGATCTTCATTCCGAGCCTGTGGTGGCACCACGTCGAATCCCTCGAGCCGTTCAACGTGCTGATCAATTACTGGTGGCGGCAGTCGCCGGACTACATGGACTCGCCGATCAATGCGCTGATGCTGGCCATCATGAGCGTGCGCGACCTGCCGCCGGAGCAGCGCGATGCCTGGCGCACGATGTTCGACCATTACGTGTTCAGGGCCGACGCCGAAACGGCCGCGCATATCCCCGAAAACGCACGCCGCGTTCTGGCGCCGCTGGACGCGAACCTCGCGCGCGACCTGCGCGCGCGCCTGCTCAAACGACTCAACCGCTGAGGCTGCCCGTGTCCGACGCTTCGTCTTCCGATTCCCGAACCGCGCCCGTACGTCGAGTCGTCATCGCTGGCGGTGGGACGGCGGGCTGGATGGTCGCAGCCGCGCTGTCCAAGACGCTGGGCCGGGCGCTGGACATCACCCTGGTGGAGTCCGACGAGATTTCGACAGTCGGGGTCGGCGAGGCCACGATCCCGACGCTGGTGACATTCCACCGGCTGCTCGACATCAACGAGCAGGAGTTCATGGCCGCCACGCAGGCCACGTTCAAGCTGGGCATCAGCTTCGAGAACTGGCGCAACGTGGATGAGGACTACATCCACTCGTTCGGCACCACCGGCAAGGATCACTGGACCGCAGGCTTCCAGCATTTCTGGCTGCGCGGCCGCGAGCGCAACCTGGCATCGGACTACGGCGATTACTGCCTGGAACTCAAGGCGGCGCAGCAGAACCGCTTCGCACACCTGCCGCGCGGCGCGATGAACTACGCGTTCCACATGGACGCGGGGCTATACGCGAAGTACCTGCGCACTTTCAGCGAGCGCTTCGGCGCGACGCGCGTGGAAGGCAGGATCGTGCAGATCGACGGATCGGTGGAAGACGGGCAGATCCGGTCAATCACATTGGACTCGGGCCGCGTCATCGAAGGCGACCTCTTCATCGATTGCACCGGCTTCCGCGCGCTGTTGCTCGGTCAAACGCTCGGAGTGGATTACGAGGACTGGTCGCACTGGCTGCATTGCGACAGCGCAATTGCCCTGCAGACGGCGTCCGTGCGCGAGGCGGTGCCCTACACGCGTTCGATCGCACGCGAAGCCGGGTGGCAGTGGCAGATCCCGCTGCAGCATCGCGTCGGCAATGGACTGGTCTACAGCAGCCGCCACCTCGACGACGCCGGCGCGCTGCGCGTGTTGACCGACCATATCGAAGGCGAAGTACTGACGCAGCCGCGCGTGATCCGGTTCCGTCCGGGCCAGCGCCACGTCACGTGGAAAGGCAACTGCGTTGCGCTGGGTCTTGCCAGTGGATTCCTGGAGCCGATCGAGTCGACCAGCATCCACCTGATCCAGCGCGGCATCATCCGATTGCTGCAGATGTCTCCTGCCGCCGGCATCAGTACCGCCGACGTCGACGAGTACAACGCGCAGACGCGTACGGAAATCGAGCACATCCGGGATTTCATCATCCTGCACTATCACGTCACGAACCGGCAGGACACCGCGTTCTGGCGTGGTTGCCGCGAGATGGACGTGCCGTCGTCGCTGCG
>CADCUA010000001.1 GCA_902805755.1 uncultured Lysobacter sp. | reverse complement strand
GATCGTCGAGATGGGTGTGTCGCACAGCGAAGCGGCGACGACCACGATCGAGTCGAACGCGTGTTCGGGATCACTGTCGAGAATGCCGTACTGCTGCAGCAGCTCGAGCCGCTTTTCTTCCATGCCGGCATTGCCCGCGTGGGACGCATGCATGAGCTGAATACTCGGGCGTATGGTGGTGCCCTATACAAGCATGGACGGCATGCATTTGCATGTGCATGCCACGCGGAGCGACCGGCCTGTCGACGTGCTCGCCTTGCGTTCCGTGCGATGTGGCCGACGGGTGGATGCACCGGGCCGTGCTCCTGCCGCCGCCGCTCGAGCCTGGCGGCGCGACAAGGGCGCCGGTGTAACCGGGAACGATACGACCTGGAATGAGAGCGGCGACGCTGGCGTCGATGCGGGATCGGTAAGCTGCGGCATTCAAGCATCAAACAGTTGGAAACCCGATGGCATACGTCCTGGGCATTCTCGATCGCGGCGATGGTGCACTCGATTACTTCGTCCACTGCACATCCAGTGGATTCTCCTTTCCGCGCCTGTTCGCCTCGCCCGAAGCGGCGCGCCGCACGCTCGATCAGGAAGGCATGGAGGCGCTGATCGGAGAAAGTGCCTCACCGGAGTCCGCGACGGTAGCGCGTCTGTCGATTTGCGACGGGTGGTCCGCCGAATCTGGGCACGACGCTGCGGAGCTCTGGGGTCTGGCGTCGACGAGCCAGCTGCTGACACCGCTGGACGTCGAGGACGGCTCGTTGCAGATGGCCCTCACGCAGGATCTGGCGCATATCGCGTGCGAGGTTTCGGTGGGCCCGGATCGTGAGGAAACACGTGCATTCTGCGAGCCGGAAAAGCCGCTGCCCGGCAACGCATACCTCGCGCCGGCCTCGGATCCGATTCTGCGCAGCCGCCGGCTCTGCCCGGACTGCATCGTCCAGGTTTCCGGCGTACCCGACAGCGTTTAGGGCGGACCCGACACAAGGCCCTGCATGGGATTACGCCCCGCTCTTTAGAGACCTGGCCCCGCCGGGATAAACAAGCGGGCGTGGTGCGCATGTTCCGAACGCGTCGCAGGCCGCAGTTTCGCGGCGCATTTCCGCCTGTTTTCGTGTTCAGCATCCCGACCGGATTATCCTCGTGGCCGATGGACGCCGCGCAGGTCATGGAAACGCGTAACCCCGAGCCGGCCACGGTCGATGAACTTGTTCATGCGGTTTCGAGTTTCTATGCGCAGATGGGCTGCGAGGTTCAACTGAATGCGCCGCTTCGCTCGACGCTCGGGCCGGCGGAGGTGGACGTGCTGGTCAGCATGGGTGACGAGGAATTCAGCCGGACCGTACTGGTGGATTGCAGGCACTGGGACCGGCGTGTCGACCACGACATGACCCACACCTACCGGGGCGTCGTCGCGGAAGCGGGCGCGCATGGCGCGATCATTTTTTCCCGTTACAGCTTTCATTCGGGCGCGCTCGGCACGATCGGCCGTTCGACCGTGCAGGTGTGCACGTGGGGCGAATTCGTGCGCCGCAACTACGACGCATGGTTCCAGGCGCAACGCGCGGACCTGAAGGTCTACTCCGACGTTCTGGCCGACTTCCGCAAATGGCCGACCGGTGATCGCCTCACCTCGCGCGCGCTGACCGAGCAGGACCGGGCGAGCGCGCAGTGCGTTATCGACCGTTTCGAGGCGGGCCTGATGATCCTTGCCAGCGGCGTGCAGCAGACGCTCTACAGCCGCCCGTGCATTGTCGATCTGCCGTGCGAGGACCCGGATACTCCGTCGCACCCCGTGGTCTTCCAGGACATGGCGCAGTGGCATGCGTACTGGAAACCGCGGCTGGTGGGTTGGGTCGAGGATGTCTGCCGCTGGCGCGAGGAACTTGCCGAACAAGGGCACGACTGGTGCTGCACCGGCGAGGCGTTCGACAGCTGGGCGTAGCTCGAGCGGCATGCCGGGATTCGAGCGCTGGAACGTGCTTTCGTGCTCGGCGGATTGATAGCCGTCCGCTGACGGACTTGTAAGAACGCCGTGTCAGTACCGTTGCAAGCGCTGCAGGGTCTTGAACGAGCCCGCGCCGGCCAATGCCTGCCAGTGCGTATCGGAAGCTGAATGCGTGTGCAGTGCGGTGTATCGTCCGTCTCGTCAGAATGCGCGGGTCATCGGGCACCTTTCAGGCGCGAATGCCGACTTTCTTCGAACGCACCTACATAACCGCAACCGGCAGCCATCTGCCGGGCGCACCGGTGGACAACGACGGCATGGATGCGTACGTCGCGCCGCTCAATCGCCTGTCCTCGCGCATCAAGCGCCGCATCCTGGCCGAGAACGGCATCCGGACCCGCCACTACGCGATCGATGCGGATGGGCGCACGACGATCAGCTGCGCCGGCATGGCGGCCGCGGCCGTGCGCGATTGCATCGGGCGTGCAGGCCTGTCGATGGACCGGGTCGGAATGCTGGCCTGCGCGACCTCGGGCGGCGACACGCTCATGCCCGGCTTTGCCAGCATGGTGCAGGGCGAACTTGCCGCGCCACCGATGCAGACGCTCTCGGTGTCCGGGATCTGCGCCTCGGGTGTCGGTGCCTGGGCGGCGGCCGCGGCCTCGATCGAGCTGGGCAGCCATTCGCATGCGCTGGTCGCCGCCGCGGAACTGTCATCGCGGCTTTTCAGGCGTTCGCGCTACGCGGCCTGCGGCTACGAGACGGATTTCGACGCGCATTTCCTGCGCTGGATGCTGTCCGACGGCTCCGGCGCGCTGCTGCTGTCGTCCGCGCCCGCCACGAGCGATGCGATCCGCCTGCGCCTGCGCTTCATCCACCAGCGCTCGTTCGCCGGCGACTACCCGGTCTGCATGCAGCTGGGGCTGACACCCGATCGCACGCGCTCGCATCTGGACTTCGATGCGTGGAGCGAAGCGGAAGCCGCCGGCGCGCTGCAACTGCGCCAGGACATCCGCCTGCTGCCGCATCTGTTCGACGTGGGCATCCATGAGTACGCGCGTCTCGCGCACGCCGGTCACTTTGCGCCCGAACGCATCGACCACTTCCTGTGCCATTACTCGTCCGAGCGCTTCGCGCCGGTGGTCGAAGAGCTGATGCACAAGGCGGGGCTCGCGATCCCGCGCGAGCGCTGGTACAGCAACCTCACCTCGCGCGGCAACACCGGCGCCGCCTCGATCTTCGTGATGCTCGACGAGTTCCTCCGCACGCGCAGCCCGAAGCCCGGCGAACGCATCCTGTGCTTCATCCCCGAATCGGGGCGGTTCACCGTGTCGTTCGTGCTGCTTGAAGTCGAGGCGGCCGATGCGCCCGTCGCTATCGCCGCATCCACAGCGGCATCCACCTTCAGCACGCCGGACAGTGCTTCAGTCATTGCGCCGCCGCACGATCCCGAAGCCGCGCCGCCGGAGCTTCGCCATCTGCTCGGCGAGCTTGCGAACATCTGGCACGACTACCGCTCACGCGTGTGGCGCACGCCGATGATCCATGCGCTGCGCGAGGGCCGGCTCACAAACGCCGATTACATCGCCTGGATGCGCGACTGGATTCCGCAGGTGCGCGAGGGCAGCCTGTGGATGCGCGAAGGAGCGCGCTCGGTGACCGCGCCGTACGAAGCGTTGGCAGACCTCATCGAGACGCACGCCGGCGACGAGCAGGACGATTTCCGCATCCTCTATGACGACTACCGCAGGGCCGGTGGCGACATCGATATCGATGCTCTGCGCCGCAACCCCGGTGGCGAGGCGCTCAACAGCTACCTGCACGCGCTTGCCGCGCGGCCGAACCCGGTGGGCCTGCTCGGCGCGATCTACATCATCGAGGGCACGGGCCAGCGCATCATCCCGGCGCTGCTGCCGCTGATGAAAGCCAGCCTCGACGTGCCCCGCGATGCATTCCGTTTCCTCGACTATCACGGCGAGAACGACGAGCACCACCTGCTGCGCTGGCTGCGCGGCGTGGAGATCGTGCTCGCGCACGATGGCGGGCCCGACGGACCGGGTGCACGCTCGATCATCGAAACCGCGCGGCGCACGGCGGCGCTGTACCTGATGCAGTTCGAGCATCTGGAAGTCGGGCAGGCGCGGACATGAAAAGCCCCGGCTTCCTCGAGCGTGAATACGACCCGCGCGATCCCGATCCATGGCTTGCGCTGTACCTGGACTGCAGCACACCGATCGCGGATGACGCCAAGCGCGCGTGGCTGGCCGACTCGAGTTCGTGGTCGCGCCAGTACGTGCTGCCGTTTGTACGGCCGGTGGCGCGGCTTGCGATCATCCTGATCCAGGTGCTCAAGGTATTCACGCCGGCGACGCGCCACTCGCGAACGCTGCACCGGCTGCTCGCGTGGGGCATGCAGAACTTCATCCGCCCCGAGGCAAACTGGCTGATCCTGCGCCACTTCCACCTCGGCTCGCAGGTGCTGGAATTCATCGCGCGCAACGCACCCGTCGAGGTGCCGACAAACGGGCTGCGCCCGATGGTGCCGGACGACGTCCGCGATGACGTCTTCCTGGTCCACGACCTCAATCTTTACAACTTCGTGATCCGGCTCAACCAGGCGCTGCGCGCACAGGGCCTGCAGCTCGAGCATGTAAGGAATCCGGACCTGTCGATGATCCAGGCGCCGCCGCTGCGCCTTGAAGACATGCCGTCGCGACGCCGCAACTTCCTCGACCTGCAAAGCTCGATCGAGCTGTTCACGCCGATCTACCAGCTGCTGCTCACCGACAGCGATTTCTGGCGCGCAACGAACTCGCTGCAGCTCGATGAAACCATCGGCCTGTACGCCGCGACGTTGCTGGATGCGCGCAATCACCTCGTGCTGGTCAACAACGGCCATCCACTGGTGCCGATGTCTACACTTCGGGCAGGTTATCGGCTCACGCTGCACGGGTTGTCCACGGAAATGCTGCACGGCCTGCTGTGCCAGCTGCGCGACGCGCACGCGTCGCGTGCCGCTGTCATCTGAAGGGCCAGGCGCTCGATGTGCTGATTTCTACAGCGGCATGCATCACATGCGATTGCCGCTGGCGCACGCAGCACCTTGTATCGAGAAGCACGCGCTCCGCATTGGCGTTGAAAGACTCACGGCCGCTTCCGCCTGAAAGCGACCGTGATCCAGGCGCTGGTGCAACGCTCGTAAGCGCAGTCGTGCGCGGCTTACTGTTCCGGCGGAATCCGCAGAACCTGGCCCGGGTAGATCTTGTCGGGATCTTCGAGCATCGGCTTGTTGGCCTCGAAAATCTGCGGGTACTTGCCGGCCTCGCCATACATCTCCTTGGCGATCTTCGACAGCGTGTCACCGGACTTCACCGTGTAGGTGCGTGAGCTCCACTGCTCTCCGGCCTCGGAGGATGCAGCGGTCGAGCTGGCCGCGTTCGTTGCGGCGGGAGCAGCAACGGGCGCGGCGCCCTGTGTCTGCGTGGCAGCGGGCGTCGCGGTGCGTGCCTGTGCAGGCGCCGACGTCGACTGCAACACGCGGATGCGGTCGTTGACGCTGCCGATGCCGTCGATATTGCCCGCGATCAGCACGGCTTTCTCACGCGTTGCCATGTCCTTGACGGTGCCCGTCAGTGTCGCTTTGTCGCCATCCACTTCGACAGCGATGCCGCTGATTCCGTACTTGGCCAGATGCTTTTCAACCGCGGTTTCGCGCCGCGCTTCGCCGGGCTTGAAGATCTTTTCGCCGGCGCCTTTCACGAAGTCGATAATGCCCATAGGAGTTCCTGCTGGTCGGGCCGCTCAACCTCGCAGACCGCTCGTTACCGTGGAATCAAGGCCGAGCTCGCCGCAAGGGCAGTGGCCCGGCGAGCCTCGAGGTCGCAGCAAGCTCTTCTCCCAACCGGGAGGCAGCCGGCAGTCGTCGTTGCAACGACCGCGAGCTGTCGCTGCGCGATGCCTCTCGTTGCCGGGACCGTGGGATCTGCCGCGCGGTATCGTGCGCACTGCCGATCGCAATGTGTCGATATCCAGCCGGGCTCGCGGGCTTGGCCGTCATACTCGGGGCCTTCGCTCGTCTTCGCACTCCCGCCAATGGAACCCCTGAAGTATCTCGCCGGCTATCCACCGCACGTACTCGCGCGTGTGCACGCATTGATCGAGCAGGGTCGGCTGGGCGAGGTGCTGGCGAACAAATACGCGCAGGTGCATGCCGTGCGCAGTGATGCGCAGCTGTACGACTACGTCCAGGAACTCAAGGAGCGGCATCTGCGCAAGTCGGTGCCGCTGGGCAAGGTGATTTACGACGGCAAGCTTCAGGTCATGAAACACGCGCTCGGCACCCACACGAGTATTTCGCGGGTGCAGGGCGACAGGCTCAAGGCGAGGCGCGAGATCCGCATCGCTTCGGTGTTTCGGGATGCGCCGGCGGAATTCCTGAAGATGATCGTCGTTCATGAGCTGGCGCACCTGAAGGAGGCCGAGCACGACAGGTCCTTCTACCGGCTGTGCACGCACATGGAACCGGGCTACCACCAGCTGGAATTCGACCTGCGCCTGTATCTGACGCATCTGGATGCGGCTCGGCGCTGAGGCTGCACCGCCCGCCGCCGCAGGGCAGTGACAGGTCAGCTGCGCGGTTCGAAGCCCCCTGGCCGGCGGCAACGGTCCTCCCGCTTGGATGACGCGTTGACGTCCATTGTTTATGGTGTCGCCAGCTTTGATGGAGGCACCGGTCTGTTCAACGAGCTGCAGCACTTATGGGGCTACCGGCACTGGCGGTGGGGCATGGCCGCCGTGGGCGTTGCCGCGCTGGTGGCGGCGCTGCTGGGCGGCTTCGAGCGTGCGGGCCCGGCGGCGGGAAAACTGCCGCTATCCGGTGCCAACAAGACCATCGAATCGAAGACCTTCGCAGTCACGCCGCTGTGTGCATGGAGCAGCAATCTGCGGCCCGGCCAGCCGGCTTCGATGGCGGGCAACGGGAGATACCTGATGCTGCGCGCGCGAGTCGTCAACAAGGTGCGTGACGGGTTGGCGGTGCGGGCCTATCTCGACAAGGACGTGATCTGGCTGCCCGCGGGCAAGGGTGATCCGGTGGGGCCGGAACGGTCGCAGCGTGCGGACGACGCGACACTCGCGTTCCATCCGGGCCCCGGCCTGCCGGTGGTCGTCGATTTCATCTGGGATCTTCCCGCCGGCATGGCGACGCCCACGCGCTCGACATGGGGCATGTTCAAGCGTCGACATGTCGAGCGCAGCTACGCGAGTGGCGAGGAGATGTGGGTGCAGGACGGGCCTGGCTGGAAGTTCGAGCTGCCGGTGGGGCAGTCGTGCAGCGGAGTGTCGTCGTGAACCGGCACCTGCCCATCCATTGGGGACTGGTCATCGCGACGTTGCTATCGCTCGCGCTCATCGTCGTCTTGCGCAAGCAGCAGCCGTCGTTCGATGAAAAAACCGCGCCGATGCAGGTGAACGGCGCCATCGACCAGCAGGTGAAAGCGCGCAACTTTTCGGTGAAGGTAAAGAAGGTCAAGCTGGCGCACGCCTATCTCATCGACGGACGCAGCAGCGATGAGCCGGGGCGCGAGGTACACGCCGACGGCATCTGGGTGTCGGCGTTGGCGGACGTCGAAGCGTTGCAGGCGAACGGCTTTATCAGTGCGCAGCTGCGCACGCGCGATGGGCGCGTGTACCGCGCCGCGTCGAATGAGCGCCCCCGGCTCAAGGATTTCAACCTCAACGAAACCTATCTGGTCGCGGGCTTGCCTGCGAGCGGCGCCTACTTCTTCGACGTGCCTCTGAAGGGTCTGGAAGGGGCAACGCTGCAGTTCTACTCCGGCGCACTGGCGCCGCCGCAGCTGGACCACCTGGTCGACATCGATGTCGGACTGGACGCGAAGAAGGTAAAGGCGCTGCTTGCAGAAGCGTCGCCCATGCTGGATCTGCGCACGCCAGGACCTTCGAAATGAGCGAGACGGCACCCCGCATGGACGAGCGCGCCGGCTGGTTTCAGCGCAACCGTTTCTGGCTGCCCGCTGCAGTGGTGTTGGGTTTTCTGGCCTTCCATCTTCCGTGGCGCATCAACCAGCGTGAGCTGGACCGGATGGAGCCGCGGCACCGCATCGTGGCGGCCGCCACCGGATGGAGCGAATACGAGGGCGCGCGCTGGCGGATCGTGGACGTACGGCGCCAGCCGGCCGGGGCCGGTTCTGCCGCCGATTACGCGCATCCGGATGCGACGCTTGTGCTGGTGAGTTACGAAGTCGTTTCCGGACCCGGCATCGATGCCCGGCGACTGGACCAGTGCAGGGGCCGGCTGGTGGATGCCGCGGGGCGCGAGTGGGAAGCGAACAATCCCTCGAAGCTGTCCACGTGGATGGTGCGTCGCCGGATCAGTGGCTCCTGCGGGTCGCGCGTTGTCGGAGAGCCGGCCAGCGCGGCTCCGGGCCAGCCCTTCGCGTTCACGCATGTGTTCCTGGTGCCGGCCGGTGTGCAGACACGCGGCCTGCGGGCGGACATCCTCTTTCCGCCGTTTACCACGCGGCCGCGGATGGGCACCTATCTGGGATTCGACCTGCCCGATCCGCAGCCCTGAGCCGCCTCAGCGCCGCGCAGCGCGGAGGTTGGCGATGGCGCGATCGAACGTGGCGGCGAGCAGCACGATGCGAAGCAGCTGCGTGAACAGTGCCGGCCGCAGCGACATCGGCCCGTTGAACAGCAGCGACAGCGGTTGCGCGAGCACGCCCCATTCCTCCCGTGGATGCGGGCCAATCATGCGCGTCGCCAGGCCCCAGGCCTGTGCATCGATGAAGTCCAGGACCGCCCAGCCCACGCACAGCACGAGCAGCGCGGGCAGGCCTGCGCGCAGGACCAGGCGGATGCCGTTGAGGATCGGAATGCCCTTGCCGCTCCAGCCGGCACTGGCCTGGTCGATGGCCTTTTTCCAGGCCGGACTGAGCTTGCGGTAGCGGCGGCTGATCCACCGCGCGCGCGCATCGTGCTGGTCGATGCGTTCGCGGCGGCGCAGGTCCATGCCGTACACGATCGCGGTGATCGCCAGCCAGACCAGTGGCATCACGATCGCGCCGCTCGCGGTCGACAGGACGTCGAAAAACGGATCCACGACCTGCTTGGTGGGCGATAGCGAGACCGCTCCGACGACCGGGTCCTCCCACCACTTCGTCATGGCCTGGTAGACCACCCGCGACTTCCACCACGTGTTGAGCAGGGCGTAGGCGCGGGCGATCACCGCTGCGCCGACGAAGAGCCAATACGCTTCGCAGGCGGCCACCAGGATCGACCAGCCGCCGTGCCTGGTGGCGGCGAAACGGCGCTTGGAAAATTCCCGCAGCGCCCACGACACGGCAAGCGCGATCCAGATCCCGCGCAGGGCCAGGATGTCCTGCAGCGGTTCGCGCCGCTCGAACGAAACCCAGCTGTGGTAGATCAGGGTGAAATCACGCTTGATGCCATCCAGCAGGCCCCAGGTGGCGTAATAGGCGAAGAACGGGATCAGCGCCACGGCCAGCACGTCCAGCCAGGAGCGCGTGCTGTGCACCCGTGGCAGGCCGGCGTGGGGTTGCATCGACGCCATGGAGCCGCGCAATACCAGGAACATCCCGATGACGCCGATGAGCTGCGTGACGATCAGCAGCGCGATCGCCGCGTATGACAGCAACACGCTCTTTTCAGCGAGGTGGATGGACACCATGAGCAGCGCGTCATACGCGACACGCTGCGCGAAGAAGCAGGCCAGCAGGGCCGGCCAGTGTCGCGCCAGCAGGCGGCCGGCGAGTCGGGGAATCTCCAGCCAGGCCGGCTGATTCGTGCTCCCTGGAACGTGGGTTGCCGTATGCGTCGCGCTCATCCGTCGGCGGTGCTGGGAAGTTGCCGCGGACCGTAGCATGCGTGCCCTGCAGATCGCGCGCATGCAACGCCCGTGAATGCCATCGGCTACGGCCGGGCGTCACGGTGTGCGCGATGTCCGGCCTCGCCATGTCCCGGACGTGGCTGCGCGTGTTGCCATTGCCCATGCAGCGCGCCAGCATCAGCGCCGGTCATTCGCGCGATCGACGCTGCCTGGCGGCGTGGCTCACGCATCGGGCACACACAAGGAGAGGTCATGCTGCTCAGAAAAGCTGCTTTGTTCACCGGCATCGTGTTCGCGGTGATTGCTGCAACGGGAGTGCTTCTCGCATTTCTCGAGCCGGGCAGCACCGATCCCGGCGAACTCGGTCGTCGCGTCGGCCGGTTGATATTTCCGATCCTGCTGGTGTCCGCACTCGTCTATTTCGGTGCCAAGCGCATGGGATGGATACTCAAGAACCGGGGGTAACCGGGAAGCCACGCTCAGCGCTGCGTGCATGGAGCAGGGTGCGTGACCGTTCTTTCAAGTTGACGGTCGTTCGGATCATCGGCTTGGGTCCTGCCGTCGACGCGCGTGCAACGAGGCGCTGCTGCCGACGTGGATTCCAGGCGCCAGTTCCTGACTGACTTGCTATCGAGTGAGTTGAAGCTCTGCACTGCGTAACCCGTATCTTTCAGACCAGGAACACAAGGACATCCATGAACACCATCGACCTCGTTGCAACGCTCGCCGTCATGCAGCTCGTGTTCTTCGCGGTGCTGGTCGGGCGTGCACGCGGGCGCTATGGCGTCCACGCGCCGGCGGTGACGGGGCACGAGATGTTCGAGCGCGCGTACCGCGTGCAGATGAACACGCTGGAGCTGATGGTCGCGCTGCTGCCGGCGTTGTACATCGCGGCGCGCTACTGGCCGGCGGCGTACGTGGCCGGCGCGGGCGCGATCTATCTGGTGGGGCGGTTGATCTACTGGCGCAGCTACAACGCGGCGCCGGCATCGCGCGGGCTGGGCTTTGCCATGTCGATGCTGCCGATCCTCGCACTGCTGATCGCCGCGCTAGTCGGCATCGTCCGCGACGGCGTGGGCTGAGGCTGAGGCTTCCGCCGCGTCGAGCCGG